>CANFOW010000009.1 GCA_947448865.1 Actinomycetota bacterium | reverse complement strand
GACTTGGTTTAGTCACCAGCACGGAGGTTAAGGCGTAATGTCAAAACTTGGCGATCTTGGTCATAATCTCTACACAGGTCGTGTGTCTTACGATCTCGTGGGTAAGCGCAAGAAGTGGTACATCATCTCCGGTGTTGTTCTTCTCATTTCGTTGGGAACACTCCTAACCCGGGGTCTCAATCTTGGAATTGAATTCAAAGGTGGAGCTGAATATCAAGTTCCTGTCAAGAACCCAACGACCGCATCAGTAACCCAAGCACGTGATGCAGTCACGAGTGCGGGACAAAGTGCTTCGTCTGTAACGATTGTTGGTGGCGACACCATCCGTGTGCAAACACCATCACTAACAACAACTGATTCAAACAAAGTAAACAGCGCGCTTGCAAAGAGCTTTGCAGTTGCCGATACCGACATCAAGGTTCAAATCGTTGGACCAACATGGGGTAGCGAAGTGTCCAAGAATGCTGCACGAGCACTCGGCGTATTCCTCGTACTCGTGGCATTGTTCTTGGCCGTGTACTTCGAATGGCCAATGGCTGTCGCAGGTTTGATTGCGCTCGCACACGATGTTCTGATCACAGTAGGTATTTACGCACTCAGCGGTTTCGAAGTAACACCTGCTACCGTGATTGGCTTTTTAACAATTTTGGGTTATTCGCTTTACGACACAGTTGTGGTGTTCGACAAAGTACGCGAAAACACAAGTGGCCTGACGTCCGGTTCGCGTATGACGTACAGCGAAGCGTCCAATCTGGCACTGAACCAAACCTTAGTGCGAAGCATTAACACGTCCGTGGTCGCACTTTTGCCAGTGCTGTCAATTCTTGTTGTTGGAATCGTGAAACTTGGAACGGGAACTCTTAATGACCTTGCTCTTGCATTGTTCATTGGAATGCTTGTGGGAACGTATTCATCAATCTTTATTGCCACGCCCATTCTTTCTCAAATCAAGGAACGTCAACCTGACATGCAATCTTTACGCAAGCGAGTGGAAGCTCGTCGTAAGCATGCAGGTCGTGACGGTGACGAGATTCTCATTCCAGTCGGTTCGGCTCCGATTGTGTCGGCTGCCGGACCTCGTCAGCAACGCGTGAAAGCAACTCGCTCCAAGCGAACAGGCCGTTAGGTATGAGTAGGGAATTCGCCGAATCGCTGATTGCGACGATTCCTGACTATCCAACTCCTGGTGTTGTTTTCAAGGACCTCACGCCAGTATTTTCCGAAACCGCGGCATTGGAGTGGGTGCTCTCGGAATGCGCACGTCATTTTGGTGAGTCCGGAATCACTCGTATTGCTGGAATTGAAGCGCGCGGATTTATTCTCGGTGCAGCACTTGCTGGACACATGAATGTTGGGTTTGTTCCGATTCGTAAAGCTGGAAAGCTTCCGCGAGCCACCCACAGCGTTGACTACGCCTTGGAATATGGAACTGACACGCTTGAAATCCATCAAGACGCGCTTCATCGCAACGATGTGGTGTTACTCGTTGATGACGTTCTTGCAACTGGCGGAACAGCCACCGCCGCAGCGAGCTTGATTGAGCGATGTGACGCACGTGTTGCCGGTCTAGCTGTCCTGCTTGATCTGACATTTCTCGGTGGTCATGATCGATTTGCTCAGGCGTATCCGCACACTGAAGTGTTCACCGTATTCGCCTAGAGAGTCGCGAACAATGCTTGACCTAGACTGTGTGAACAGGAGGTCGTCATGCCCGAGTCGTTGATTTTGGAACAAGCTGTTTTGTCACGCGCCTCCGAACATGCAGACCTACCCGACAACATGCAGTCTGTCATCAACGAACTTCTGCTTTTTCATCCTGCGAGTAACGTGCCTGAAATTGTGCGGGCATACCACTACGCCGATTACCTACACCGACATCAAGAACGCAAGTCCGGTGAAATGTACATCACTCATCCGGTAGCAGTTGCCGGACTTCTTGCTGAACTTGGCATGACCACGCCAACCATCATTGCTGCGCTTTTGCACGACACTGTGGAAGATACCGAATACTCCATTGAACAACTTCGCAAAGACTTCGGTGAAGAAGTCGCTGGACTCGTCGATGGCGTGACCAAACTCGACAAGGTGAAATACGGTCAAGCATCTGGCGCAGAGACTATGCGCAAAATGGTCGTTGCGATGGCACGTGATATTCGTGTACTTGTTATCAAGCTTGTCGATCGCTTACACAACATGCGCACCATCTCGTACATGTCGCTCGACAAGCAAGAGCAAAAGGCTCGCGAGACTCTTGAAATCTACGCGCCTCTTGCAAGTCGACTCGGGATGAACGCAGTCAAATGGGAATTAGAAGATCTTGCGTTTGGATCTCTTTATCCAAAAATGAAAGATGAAATCGAACGACTTGTGAGCGAGCGAGCACCAGCTCGAGCTGAGTATCTTGCTGAAATTATTGATGCCGTCACATCGGATCTCAAAGAGGCCAATGTAGAAAACGAAGTCAATGGTCGACCAAAACATCTCTACAGCATTTATCAAAAAATGATTGTGCGAGGACGCGACTTCCAAGACATCTATGACCTCATTGGCGTTCGAGTTCTCGTTGACAATGTGCAAGATTGTTATGCCACGTTAGGCATAATCCATAACCGGTGGAATCCAGTCCCAGGTCGTTTCAAAGATTACATCGCAATGCCCAAGTTCACGATGTATCAGTCTCTTCATACAACGGTGATTGGTCCATCTGGAAAACCAGTTGAGTTCCAAATTCGTACTCATGAAATGCATCGAGCCGCCGAATACGGTGTGGCGTCTCATTGGCGATATAAACAAAAAGACGTGTCTGGCAAAGAAGGTCCTGACGATTTGGGTTGGGTTCGTCAATTGCTTGATTGGCAGCGCGAGACCGAGGATCCAGGCGAGTTCCTAGATTCCTTGCGCGATGACCTCGGTGCTGCAGAGGTTTACGTTTTTACACCTAAGGGTGAGGTGATGGCGCTGCCTGCAGGCAGCACACCTATTGATTTTGCATATTCTGTCCACACTGAAGTGGGGAATCGATGTGTTGGTGCTCGCATCAATGGAAAGCTTGCTCCGCTAGATTCCACGCTGGCTAATGGTGATGCCGTTGAAATTATTACCAATAAAGCCGATAACGCTGGCCCTAGTCGGGACTGGCTCAATGTCGCCGTCAGTGCTCGCGCACGCTCGAAAATTAAGGCGTGGTTCTCAAAAGAGCGCCGTGAAGAAGCCATCGAAATTGGAAAAGATCACATTGTTCGGGCGATGAAAAAACAAGGCGTTCCACTGCGCCTGCTGACAAACACAATGCTTACGACTTTGGCGGCTGACTCACACTACGCAGATGTAACCGCTCTGTATGCCGCCGTTGGAGAAGGCCATCTCGGCGCACAAACAGTGGTGACGCGGCTCTTGGTTGCCCTGGGTGGTCACGAAGAGGCAATAGAAGACACCGCTGACATTTTGACACCTGGCAAGAACATTCCGATCAGGACTGGAAAAAATGACTCAGGCATCACAGTCGCTGGAGCAGCCGATACCTGGGTGAAATTGGCTAGATGTTGCACGCCGGTGCCTGGCGATGCCGTGATGGGATTCGTGACTCGAGGATCTGGAGTCTCGGTTCATCGCAAGGATTGCATCAACACAAAGTCACTGCTGGAACAACCGGAACGCATCGTTGACGTGTCTTGGACGCCAGGCAAGGGAAGTGTGTTCCTCGTCAACATTCAAGTTGAGGCACTCGACCGTGCCCGATTGCTCTCGGATGTAACGAGAGCACTGTCGGACCAACACGTCAACATTTTGCATGCATCTGTAACGACAACTCGAGACAGAGTTGCTATGTCACGATTTACTTTCGAAATGGCAGACCCATCTCATTTGAATACTGTGCTTCGCGCTGTTCGAGGTATTGATGGTGTGTACGACGTTTATCGCGTCTGATTTCTCACACCGTCAGGCAACTAGAAACTTTGGTACAACGTCACTAGCCGAGTGTGGCAGCACCATCGCGAGCTGCTACCAACAACGCTTCAACCTGCTCGCGAGATGCCTTAAGTCGGGCAACGTCGTCAGACTTGTTGGCCGCCTGGGCATCAGCAATTTGCTTGTCGATTTTTGCCAGTGATGCTTCAAACTGTGTCACGAGACCGTTGGCACGCTCAATAACTTCTGGTTTCGAACGGTGCCAGATTTGTTCGTGAACATTACGAATTGCGTCTTCAACAACTTTGAGCCGGCGTTCAATTTTTTCCTTGTCGGCGCGTGGCACGTGACCAGCTTTTTCCCATTGCTCTTGAATGTCGCGCATCGCCGATTTAGCTGCTTCAACATCTTTAATTGGGAGAAGCGCTTCGGCCTTTTCAAGAAGTGCGAGCTTAACCGTAAGGTTTCCACCAAGTTCCTCGTCGCGGGCAGACAGTGCTGCGCTACGAGCGTCGAAAAACTTATCTTGCAAAGCCTTGAACTGATCCCACAGCGTGTCAGTATTGCCGCGGCCAGTACGTGGAAGTTTCTTCCAGTCTGCCATCAACGACTTGAATGCGTTCGCTGTAGCTGCCCAATCAGTGCTCTCTGCGAGTTCTTCGGCTTTTTTGATGAGTGCGTTCTTAGCTTGGAGTGCTTCGGTACGTGCCGTGTCCAAGTTCTGGAAATACGTGCGACGTGCCTTGTCGAAAACCGTTCGCGAGTGGCTGAACCGTTTCCATAATTCTTGTTCCTTACCGCGATCGCCTGATTGCAGCGTCTTCCATTCGTCGAGAAGTTCCTTGAATTTTTCGCCAGTCGACTTCCACTGATTCGAATTAACAAGCGATTCGGCAAGCGCCACAATCTCTTCACGACGGGCTAGCGCAGCGGCTTTGGCTGCTGCTTTCTTCTCGGCAATTTCAGCGCGCACTTTTTCAGTGAGTTGCTCAATTTCAGCTTTGTGAACGTGGAAAACGCTGAGGTCACCCAACATGCTCGGATTGGCAATGGCCGCTTCAATTTTTTCTACAAGTGTCTTAATTGCATCAGGGTTAGCTTTACCGTCACGCAGACGACTGATAGCCAGTTCAACTTCAGAAACAAGATCGTGATATTTCCGAGCGAAAAACGAAACACCCTCTTCAGGAGTTCCCGCAACATACTGACCCAGTTTGACTGGACCACCTTCAGCGTTTAGGAATACGTTGCCTTCTTCATCGGCGTATCCATGTGGATGTGAAACAGTCATTGTTGCGTCCTTACGTTCGGGTCCCACAAGGGGCTCTTGGGTGTGCGTATTAATTATTACTTAGTCGTGGCACTTGCTATGACAATAGTTTGAGCAGGAGCTCCGTCGTTTTGCTGATCCGCGACGCCAGCGCCGGCTACAGCATCAATGACGTCGAGTCCCTTGGTGACTTTGCCCCACAGCGTGTAGTTAGGTCCAAGCTTTGAATTCTTGTATACCAAGAAAAATTGGCTTCCATTGGTGTCTGGTCCACTGTTGGCCATAGCTACGTCGCCACGTTGGTAGGTGTAGGTTCCATCTGCACCAGCTGTTGGCAAGTTCTCGTCTGCGAACTTAAAGCCTGGACCTCCAGACCCAGTGAACGAAGGATCGCCACACTGGAGCACGAAAATACCTAAGGTCGTGAGTCGATGACAACCAACTCCGTCAAAGAATTTCTTTTCGGCTAAGAAAGACATGACACCAGCAGTATTCGGTGTATCGGCGCTCGTCGTAATTTCAATATCGCCACAATTTGTAGCCAGCGTGATGGTTTTTGCCTCAACGGTGTTTGTTGGAGCCTTAGGGAACGTTATGTTGTCAGCCCGCAATGGGGAAGGCACAGCACACGATGCAACCGCCTGAACTGTCGACGTGGGTGTTGGCTTCGCACTTGGGGTTGCAGTGTTAGCAGAATCATTCTTGCCCCGCAGAACGCCATAGCCAAGAACCACGGCCACAACTGCCAACAATGCGACTATCCGATTACGGATCTGGGCACGTTGCTGGCGCGCTTCGCGGCGGGCTTGTTGGCGCTCGTATTTGGCGCGGGCTAATTCACGATCACGTTTATTCGACACAAGTAGTCATTCTAGGGTGCAAATCAATGTGCTGGGCGCGGCGGTAGCCTTGACCTAATAGAGATTGTGACGTGAAAGAGCCCCATGCTTATTGAATCCTTCGCCGCCGGACCATGGCAGACGAATTGCTATGTTGTAGCGCCATCAGCGCACAGCGAGTGCATCATTATTGACCCCGGTATGGGTGCGGCTTCAGGTGTACGTGAGGCAGTCGAGCGACATAACCTCAAGCCCATCGCCGTCATGGTTACTCACGGACACATTGACCACATGTGGTCAGTCTTTCCCGTGGCATCGGGGTACGGGATTCCTGCGCTCATCCACTCGGCAGATCGTCCCTGGTTGGCAGATCCCACACCGGGTCTCAGCGCCCAGACCCGCGAAGCGCTTCCCACGATGTTGGGAACCGACGAATTTTTCCAAGACCCAGATGAAGTCACTGAACTAAGCGACAACATGACACTGTCCATTGCGGGTTTTGACATCACAGTGCGTCACGCACCTGGTCATACTGCTGGATCTGCGTTATTTGATTTCGCCGGAGAGCTGCCAACAGTGTTCACGGGAGATGTTGTCTTCGCAGGGGCCATAGGGAGAACAGATCTGCCATCTGGCTCATCTGCCCAGATGAACGCGTCATTACGCGATGTAGTGCTCTCGTTGAATGACGATAAGAGAATTTATCCAGGACACGGTCCATCTAGCACAATGGCTCTTGAACGCACTACTAATCAATACCTCCTGCGAATTGCTCAAGGATTGTCAGCAACATGATGTTTCAAGCACCTAAAGGCACCTACGACGTCATCCCACCATTTTCTTCAACGTGGTTGGCAGTTAAGCACGCCCTATCAACGCCACCGATGACATCTGGCTATGGCTACATAGAAACACCGATGTTCGAAGACACTGCGCTGTTTGTGCGTGGCGTTGGCGAGTCAACTGACGTTGTGTCAAAAGAGATGTACACATTTGAAGATCGTTCAGGACGTAGTTTGACCTTGCGTCCTGAAGGTACTGCTGGTGTTTTACGAGCCATGTTAGAAAATCGTATGGATCGCGGAGCATTGCCAGCCAAAGTTTGGTACACGGGACCCAACTTTCGTTATGAGCAACCACAATCAGGGCGCTACCGCCAACACACTCAAGTCGGGGTAGAAGCAATCGGATCATCTGATCCTGCACTTGATGCCGAAGTTATTTGGATGGCTATTTACGCACAGCGTGAATTACTTGGCCTTAAACAAGTGCGTTTACTTATCAATTCTTTAGGTTGTCAAGAATGTCGTCCCGCATACCGAACGTTACTTTTAAGTTTTCTGAGCACACTCAACTTAGATGAAGCAACCCAGAAGCGAGCGCAGATCAACCCACTACGAGTTCTTGACGATAAGCGTCCTGACATTCAGAAACTTCTCGTTGATGCACCGTTGATGCCAGACCATCTCTGCGTTGAATGTTCAGACCACCACACGGCAGTGTTGGGGTACTTGGATGCTCTTGGTGTTCAGTACGAGAATGCACCTCGGCTGGTTCGCGGGCTTGATTACTACGTGCGAACTACCTTTGAATGCGTTCACGATGGACTCGGCGCTCAGTCAGCTATCGGAGGCGGCGGTCGTTATGACGGGCTCATTGAAACTATTGGTGGTCCTGCGCTAGCCGGTGTCGGTTTTGGACTTGGAGTCGATCGCACTTGTCTAGCCGTGCAAGCCGAAGGCATTGACCTCACTGCAACCCAGAGTCTTGATGCCTTTGTTATTGCGCTCGGCGATGGAACTGCCACAGCCGCAGTTACTTTGCTTGGGCAGCTCCGAGCTGCGGGCGTCAAGAGTGACTTTGCATTTGATGGCCGCAGCATAAAAGCGTCAATGAAGAGCGCCGATCGCAGCGGAGCAAAATTTGCCCTAATCGTTGGCCAAGACGAACTTGCGCAGGGAACCATTACGCTGAAAAACCTTGCGACAGGGGAGCAGGCTGTCGTTGCTCTAGAATTAGTCGTTACCGAGATGGTTGCGAGACTTTCTTAACAACACCATTACTCATCCGGGTGATGACCGAATACTAAAGGGACAAGATGCTTCGGACTCATGACTGTGGCGCTCTACGGGCACCACTCGCTGACCAACGGGTCGTACTTGCTGGTTGGATTGCTCGTCGCCGTGACCATGGTGGCATTGCATTCTTTGACCTGCGTGATGCGTCGGGAATTGTCCAAGTTGTTGTTAACGAAGAATCTGTAGCACACGACCTGCGTAACGAGTTCTGTCTACAAGTCACAGGTACTGTGCGCATTCGTCCAGCAGGTAACGAAAATTCGGAAATCCCAACTGGAGATATTGAAATTGTTGCGGAACAAGTCACGGTTCTGAGCAAGAGTGCACCTTTGCCGTTTCCGATTGATGACACCATCAATGTTGGTGATGAAACTCGCTTTAAGTACCGTTACCTTGACTTACGTCGCCCATCCGCGAGTCGCGCGTTGCGCATGCGAAGCAAAGTCAATCGTTTAGCACGAGAAATTCTTGACGCTCGCGACTTTGTTGAAATTGAAACACCTACGTTGACTCGTTCAACACCCGAAGGTGCTCGCGACTTCTTAGTGCCGGTGCGTTTACAACCAGGACATTGGTACGCACTCCCACAAAGCCCTCAGCTGTTCAAACAACTGTTGATGGTTGCTGGAATGGAACGGTATTACCAGATTGCTCGTTGCTACCGAGATGAAGATTTCCGCGCGGATCGTCAACCAGAATTTACTCAACTCGATATTGAAATGTCATTCGTTGAACAAGATGACATCATCGAAGTAGCTGAAGACATTGTGCGCAATTTATGGAAAGGCACAATCGGTCACGAGATTGGTGCGATTCCACGTATGACCTATTTTGACGCGATGGATCGCTACGGTTCGGACAAGCCTGATTTGCGATTCGATCTCGAACTCACAGACTGCACTTCTTATTTCGCTGACACAGAGTTCAGAGTTTTCCAAGCCGAGTACGTTGGCGCTGTCGTGATGCCAGGTGGAGCAGACCAACCACGTCGCACATTTGATGCCTGGCAGGATTGGGCCAAACAGCGTGGCGCTAAGGGATTGGCCTATGTCACATTTGATGAGTCTGGCGAACTTTCTGGACCAGTTGCCAAGAACCTTTCAGATTCTGAACGTGCTGGCCTTGCTGCTCATCTCGGTGCTCGTCCTGGTGACTGCGCATTCTTTGCCGCCGGTGACAAGTCCTCCTCACAGTCTTTGCTTGGAGCAGTGCGTCTTGAAGTTGGTCGTCGCTGTGGACTGATTAACGATGACGAGTGGTCATTCTTGTGGATTGTCGATGCGCCAATGTTTGAAAAAACTGACGAAGGTGGCTGGACTGCAGTTCATCACCCATTCACGTCACCAAACTCAGAGTGGATTAATCGATTCGAAGAAGCACCAGATAAAGCGCTTGCGTGGGCTTACGACATCGTGTGCAATGGCAACGAAATTGGTGGCGGTTCTATTCGTATCCATCAAAGTGACGTTCAAGAACGTGTGTTCACCATGCTTGGACTGAGCGATGAAGAAGCTAAAGAAAAGTTTGGCTTCCTTCTCGAAGCATTCGCATACGGACCACCACCACACGGCGGCATTGCATTTGGATGGGATCGCATTTGTATGTTGCTCGCTGGCTCAACAAGTCTTCGCGATGTCATCGCTTTCCCCAAGACTGGGGCAGGCTTTGACCCACTTACTAGTGCACCAACGCCGATTACTGGGCAGCAGCGACTCGAAGCAGGCATTGATTTCGATCCGTTCGCCGAAACAGACGAATAGGCATCATGTCGGCGTCGCTTTTCGATAATGACAGTGTCGTCGCGCCACTTGCGGTTCGCATGCGTCCGCGCACGATTGCTGAATTCGTAGGTCAGAGTCATGCATTAGGTCAAGGCAGTCCATTACGTCGTTTGCTCGACACCGAGTCCGACGCTTCCAGGTCATCCGTTATTTTGTGGGGGCCTCCGGGTACTGGAAAAACAACACTGGCTCAACTGATGGCTCGCGCAGGATCAGCTCGCTTTGTCGAGCTATCAGCAATTACGGCCGGTATCAAAGACGTGCGAGATGTCATCACAACAGCTCAAGAAAACAAATCACTCTATGGATTACAAACAGTTCTCTTTGTCGATGAAGTTCATCGTTTTAATAAGACACAACAAGATGCACTTCTGCCTGGTGTGGAGAACGGCTGGGTCACACTCGTAGCTGCAACAACCGAGAACCCTTCGTTTTCGGTGATAGCACCACTTTTGTCACGTTCATTAATGATTACTTTGCACAGTTTGAATAACGATGACATTAATCGACTCATAGAACGCTCACTTAAAGACGAACGCGGTTTAAGAAATTCGGTGTCGCTTGACGAAGATGCTCGCGACATGATCGTGCGACTTTCTGGAGGAGACGCTCGACGAGCTCTCACAGTTCTTGAAGCAGCTGCAGCCGTAGCAACAGACCTTGGGTCATCAAGCGTGACAGCAGATCATGTTTCTGCAGCAAGCGACCACAACATCGTTCGCTATGACAAAGCCGGTGACCAGCACTACGACGTCATTAGCGCATTCATCAAGAGTGTGCGCGGTTCAGATCCTGACGCCTCATTGCACTACCTTGCACGCATGCTAGAAGCCGGAGAAGATCCACGCTTCATTGCGCGTCGATTACTCATTCTTGCAAGTGAAGATATTGGGCTTGCCGACAACACAATGTTGCCACTGGCGCAAGCAGCAGCACACACAGTGCAATTAATCGGTATGCCCGAGGCACGTATTACTCTTGGCCACGTCACCATCGCACTCGCTATGGCACCGAAATCAAATGCCGCATACTTAGCAATGGACGCAGCCATTTCAGATGTACGCACAGGTGCAATTGGCGAAGTACCACCACACCTTCGAGACAGTCATTATGCGCGAGCAGGCGATCTTGGACACGGCGTGGGATACATCTATCCACACGACCTTCCCGAAGGTGTCGCTGCCCAGCAGTACCTTCCCGATAGTCTCGCGCAGGCTCGCTATTACCGTCCTGCAGGTCGCGGAAGTGAGTCTGCTGCTCAAAGTGTTCTTGACCGAATTCGCGGTCTACTAGGACGCAAGTAACTGTCTCACGCGCCTATTCGTTAGGGTTTATCAATACGCCGAGTACGACCTACCGTATGAAAGGGGAGACCAACAGTGGATTCCGCACAAATCCGCCAGAAGTTTCTGGACTACTTCCAGACCAACGGGCATACGGTGGTCCCTAGCGCGAGCCTGTTGCTTGACGACCCCACACTTTTGTTTGTCAATGCTGGAATGGTGCCATTTAAGCCGTACTTTCTCGGCGAAGCCGCACCGCCATATCCACGTGCTGCCAGCGTTCAAAAAGTAGTGCGCACACTCGACATTGAAGAAGTCGGTAAGACCACGCGTCACGCCTCATTTTTCCAAATGTGCGGAAACTTTTCATTCGGAGATTACTTCAAAGAAGAAGCCATACCTTTTGCATGGGAACTTCTCACCAAATCACCTGCTGACGGTGGTTACGGGTTCCCGGAAGACAAACTGTGGGCAACTGTTTATCTTGACGATGATGAAGCAATCGACATTTGGCATAAAAAAGTTGGTGTGCCTCTAGATCGGATTCAACGTCGCGGTATGGCCGACAACTTCTGGTCAATGGGTGTACCCGGTCCATGTGGTCCATGTTCTGAAATTTATTACGATCGTGGCCCTGAGCATGGTCGCGAAGGTGGACCAGTAGCTGACGAAGATCGTTATCTCGAAGTCTGGAATTTAGTTTTTATGCAGTTCGAACGTGGTGGCGGACCAGGCAAAGAAGGGTACGACATTCTTGGCGAGCTTCCTGCAAAGAACATCGACACCGGTATGGGTCTTGAACGCATGGCAGCGCTACTTCAAGGCGTCGACAACATTTATGAAATCGATACGACCAAAATAATTCTTGATCGAGCAAGTGCACTGTCATCAACAACGTATGGACGCGACACGAAGTCTGACGTTGCTTTACGCGTCATTGCAGACCATGCCCGCACGTGTGCGTTCTTGATTGGTGACGGCGTTCTCCCCGGCAATGAAGGTCGTGGCTATGTTCTTCGCCGAATTCTGCGACGCGTAGTGCGCAACATGCGCTTACTTGGCGCCCTCGATCCGACAATGTCAGAACTCATTGATGCGAGCATCTCGGCAATGTCTCCGCAATATCCCGAACTGCTGACGGACAAGGGACGCATCACGTCAATTGCAGTGGCAGAAGAAGAAAGTTTCTTGTCCACGCTTGAGCGAGGAACTGCGATGTTTGACATGGCTGTCAAGGAACTCAAGACCACGAGCACACCGGTACTCAGTGGTGAATCTGCTTTCGCGTTGCACGACACTTTTGGATTTCCCATTGACTTGACCTTGGAAATGGCATCCGAACAAGGACTATCTGTAGACGAAGACGGATTCCGTAGTTTGATGCAAGTGCAGCGCACGCGTGCTAAGGCTGATGCAGCCTCGCGCAAGAGTGGCGTTGTTCCAGTCACGATGTATCGCGAAATCATGGGTCGAGCAGGTACAACCGAATTCACTGGATACACCCAGACCGAGACCGAAGGCACTGTCACTGGCATCTTGGTAGACGGAACTGATGTCTCGAATGCATCTGTTGGTAGCGCCGTTGAAATCGTTGTTGATCGAACATCGTTTTACGCCGAGAGCGGTGGCCAGCTTGCTGACCACGGTCAGATTGTTCTCGCAGACGGCACAGTTATTACGGTTTCCGACGTACAAACGCCTGTGCCTGGTTTGTTCGTGCACCGCGGAGTTGTGTCACATGGCGAAGTTACCGTCGGGGCAGGCGCAATTGCTCGCGTAGATGTCGAGCGACGACTCGCTATTTCGCGGGCTCACACAGCGACACACATGGTGCACAAAGCATTCCGTGAAGCACTCGGTGAGACTGCCACCCAGATGGGTTCTGAAAATTCGCCAGGTCGTTTACGTTTTGATTTTCCTAGTGCTGGAGCAGTTCCACAAAGTGTGCTCAATGATGTCGAATCTCGAGTAAATGAACTTTTGATCCAAGATCTACTTGTGACAGCCGAAGTTATGACACAAGATCAAGCTCGTGCAACAGGCGCGATGGCTCTCTTTGGTGAAAAGTACGGCGACAAAGTACGCGTTGTCAGCGTTGGCGATTGGGCGAGGGAACTCTGCGGTGGCACGCACACTCACAGTTCCGGACAACTTGGTGTTGTCACCTTCCTCTCTGAAGGTTCCATCGGGGCTGGCGTGCGGCGTGTAGAGGCACTTGTTGGTGCTGATGCATACAGATTCCTTGCTCGCGAACACGCACTCGTTGCCCAGCTAGCCGAAATGACAAAAGCTCGACCAGAAGAGTTGCCAGATCGCATCGGGAAAATGATTGAACGTCTGCGCCAAGCAGAGCGTGAAATCAATAAAGTGAAGTCCGCTGCGTTGATGAATGACATTGCAGGATTACTGGGTCAACCGACCCGTGTTGGAGACATTTCGTTGTATCGCTTCACGGCACCGGTCGGAACTGAAGCTAACCAGTTGCGCGACATTGTTACTTCTGCAAAATCTAAAATCACGACGTCGGGATACGTTCTCGTTGGCGCTGTTGTTGAGGAGGACAAAGTGAGCATCGTGAGTGCCACAGATTCTGCAGCACGTGACTTGGGTGCAAGTGCTCAATCCATTCTGCAGATTATTCTCCCGTTCATCGATGGACGTGGTGGCGGAAACGCGGAGATGGCACAAGGTGGCGGAACAAATGTGTCTGGACTTGATAACGCACTTCGTGCTTTAGACCAGAATCTCTAAGAGTCCGTACTGTGGGAATCCGGTTCGGCATTGATGTTGGTCAAGCCAGAATCGGTGTAGCTCGAACAGATCCAGCGGGAATTATGGCTGTTCCAGTCGCTACAGTTGCGGCTGGTGATGATGCCGTTGCGCACATTGCGCAACTCGTTACTGAATATGACGCAGCAATTGTGTATGTAGGACTTCCGCTTTCACTGTCAGGATCACACACAACGTCAACCCATCATGCAATCACATTTGCAGAGCAACTGAATGAACTCACAGAGTGTGATGTGTATTTAGTTGATGAACGATTGAGTACTGTTACCGCAACAAGTGCAATGCGAGATTCCGGTCGTACTTCGCGAACAAGTCGTGACGTAATAGACCAAGCAGCCGCTATTGTGATTCTCGAACATGCACTTGCAGTCGAAAAACAGATGCACTCTCCGGCAGGCATCAGAGTAGGTGAGCACGCCAGTGAGTAACTTGGATATCTTTGGACCACCATCTTCGTCAAGACCTCCGACGAGCCCACGTGGCAAGCGTAAAAATGAAAAACAGCCATCGCGAGTCCGGGGATTTCTCATCACAGTTCTTGTACTTGCTGTCATGTTGGGAGGGATTGCCGTTGCACTACCTAAAGTGATGAAGCATTTTCAAGGTGCTCCTGACTTTGCCGGTCCCGGAACTGACACAGTTCAAGTTGAAGTGACCAGCGGCGAAACACTGGCTCAAATTGGCAACAATCTCAAAGCTCAAGGCGTTGTTGCGTCAGTGGATTCATTCACGAGAGCTGCAACCGAGAATCCAGATAGTTCGAGTATCCAGCCAGGCTTCTACACACTCAAACTTCAGATGAAGTCATCCGACGCCATCAAGGCATTGCTCGATCCGGTTTCTCGTATCGTTAAAAAAGTGGTGATCCCTGAAGGCAAGCGCGTCGAATGGGTGTTGAATGCACTCGCTCAAGGAACTGGCATTCCTCGTTCGGATTTTGATGCCGTCGTGGCCAATCCAACTGCGCTTGGCCTACCTGCTTACGCACAAGGCAAAGTGGAAGGTTTTCTGTTTCCTGCCACATATGACTTCCCGCCAAACGCAACTGCCGAACTAGTCCTGAAGACAATGGTGGATAAATTCAATTCTGAAATTGCCACGCTCGACATACAAGCCAAGTCTCAGACACTAGGCATGTCACCATACGACATCATCACAATTGCATCGTTGCTTCAGGTCGAAGGTCATCCCCGTGATTTCGACAAAGTGTCTCGTGTTGTGTACAACCGACTCACTGAACCTATGAGACTGCAATTCGACTCAACAGTGAACTATGGATTAGGCAAGACAGATGTCATCTTGACGACTGATTTGCTGAACAAAGACACTCCCTACAACACGTACCTGCACGACGGACTGCCGCCGACACCAATCGATAATCCTGGAATTGATGCAATCAAAGCGGCGCTCAATCCTGCAACAGGAAACTGGTTGTACTTCACAACAACAGACTTGGCGACGCAAGAAACTAAATTCACAAACTCGTACTCTGAATTTTTGAAATTCAAGAACGAATTCTTGGCGTACTGCAAGGCGAACCCAGGTAGTTGCTAGATGCATGCTGCAGTACTTGGGTCACCTGTTTCGCATTCACTTTCTCCGTGTATTCATAACGCGGGGTATGTAGAAGCAGGTTTGACTCATGATTACCGAGCCATTGACGTCACAGTTGATTCGTTTCAGCAATTCGTCGAGTCACTTAATTCTGAGTGGATGGGTTTGTCGCTCACAATGCCACTCAAGGAAATTGCGTTCGAGGTGGCGCACGATGTCACGCAGGTAGCGTTACTCGCTCGTTCAATCAACACCTTGATCATGGGTGACACGATAGTGGCGGACAATACAGATGTCGTTGGAATTGTTAACGCAGTTCGCGAGTGCACCGACGTAGCGCTACAACACATGCTGTTAATCGGCTCAGGCGCTACCGCTCGATCTGCGCTTGTTGCGGCAAGTCAACTTGGAGTGACGAAAGTTGACATCTTGGCACGCAATGTCGTTGCTATCGAAGAATGCACGAATATCGCAACTCAACTCAATATGTCTTTACATGAAGTTTCCGCCGAACAAGCCACATCGTCAGTTCACAGTCTCACCATCAACACAACGCCGGCTGGTGTTGCAGACAGTATTGCCGGCTTGATTGCAAATCCACGTGGCGTTTTGCTTGATGTTGTGTACCACCCTTGGCCAACTGCTCTGGCACAACGCTGGGAAAGCGAGAAACTACGCACAGTTCCTGGTTACCTCATGTTGCTTCACCAAGCAGTACGTCAATTCGAAATGATGACTCAGACTGATGCTCCGCTTGACGCAATGCGCAACGCCCTGATGGCGGAATTGAGCAAGCGCGGACAATTGTGATGTCACACATTATCGGCACTGTCCCACTTTTAATCTTTCTCGCATTCGGCACTCATCTTTCTCGCACAGATCTTTTGCAACATCGTCTCCCTAACAAAACTGTGTTCCGCCTGATTGCAGGTTTAATCGTCTGTGAGGCGGTCCTGTCATGGAGTGGTGTAGGCAAACACGACCTTTATGATTCGTTGCTCGTCGCGGCTAAAACAGTCTTGGTTTACATAGCTCTGTACGGATTAAGTAGGGGACAGTTTGGCCTGGGCGACGTCAAATATTCCATCGCAACCGGCCTTGTCATCGGTTGGTATGCACCTAGCCAATGGTTTTTGTCGATCATGGTGTCATTCTTTTTCGCTGCGATCGTGTCGGTGTTTTTACTTGCGACCAAACGCATGACGAAAACGGACCGAATCGCTTTTGGACCTTATATGACAGCCGCCACAGTAATCGTCGCGCTATTTTCTTTTCATTAGTGGCTGAAATTAGCCTTGCGGGTAACCCCGTGAAAGAATAGGAGCATGTTGCGTTGGCTTACTGCAGGTGAATCTCATGGACCGCTCCTGACAGCGGTTGTCGATGGGTTGCCCGCGGGTATCGAGTGCACGACTGACGACATTGCGCAGGCCCTTGCTCGACGCCGACTCGGTTTTGGTCGTGGTGCCCGTATGAAATTTGAACAAGATGTTGTCACAATCACGGGCGGAATTCGTCATGGAGTATCCATGGGCGGACCGATTGCCATAAACATTGCTAATTCTGAATGGCCAAAGTGGGATGTCGTGATGTCAGCCGACCCTGTGGATGCTGATGACTTAGAAAACATCGCACGAAGCGCGCCTCTGACTCGTCCTCGTCCTGGTCACGCTGATCTTGCCGGAATGCAGAAATACGGTCTTGACGACATACGTCCGATTCTTGAGCGCGCAAGTGCTCGTGAGACAGCTGCACGCGTAGCGCTCGGTGAAGTGGCAAAGCGATTTTTACGACAAACATGTGGCATTGAAGTACTCAGCCACGTTGTGTCTATCGGTCCTGTAGCAACGGATACCAGTGACGTTCCGACACCTGCAGATTTGTCTCACGTTGATGACGACCCCGTGCGTTGTTTTTCTCCAACTGCCAGCGAACTCATGCAAGAGGAAATTCGCTCGGCGCATGATGCTGGAGACACAATCGGCGGAGTAGTAGAAGTCTTGGCCTATGGGCTTCCCGTTGGACTTGGTTCCCATGTGCAATGGGATCGTCGTTTGGATAGTCGACTAGCAGCCGCGTTGATGGGTATTCAGGCCATCAAGGGCGTCGAAGTTGGAGACGGATTCGAAACCGCACGCCGCAGAGGCACGGGTGCACATGACGAAATGTACAACGACAACGGCGTAATCAAACGTCGCACCGGTCGTGCTGGAGGCACAGAAGGTGGTATGAGCACAGGTGAACTTTTGCGAGTCCGCGCAGCAATGAAACCCATTTCCACAGTTCCTAAAGCTTTGGAAACTGTGGATGTGAAGACTGGCGAAACTGCGGTCGCAATTAATCAACGTTCAGATGCATGTGCAGTACCTGCCGCAGGAGTTGTCGCAGAAGCGATGGTAGCTCTTGTTCTTGCAGAGGCTGTGCTTGAAAAATTTGGTGGAGATCATGTTTCTGAAACAGCACGCAATGTCGCCACGTTCACTGCAACGTTGAGCAACTAATCATGACGAACATAGTTCTCGTCGGTGTACCAGGTGCTGGTAAAAGCACGGTAGGAAAACTTTTGGCAGATCGAATTGGTTGGTCATTTGTTGATGTCGACCACGAAATTGAAATTATTGCCGGCAAATCAATTTCGGATATTTTTACGGACGACGGTGAACCCGTTTTTCGTGCTCTTGAAGCATCGACTATTGCCGATTTACTTGCGCGAGACAATACCGTGATTTCACTTGGCGGTGGGGCACTCGGTAACGAAGCCACCCGAGTCGGCGTCGCATCACACACGGTTGTCTGGCTAAAGACTGGGTTGTCACAAGCAGTGGATCGAGTAGGCATGAACCGCAATCGACCGCTTCTTCTCGGTAACGTGCGTGGCCAACTGTCCGACTTGATGGCCAAACGTGAGCCGATTTATCAAGCGGTAGCCGACATCACAGTAGATACCTCCGCGTTGAACGTTGTAGGTGTGACTGAGGAAGTGGTTGCAGAGTTGCAACGGCTGGGTATTACGTCATGACGACCATTGATGTGCATGCGGATATCACTTACCCCGTGATTGTGGAATCGGGTGCCCGTCGCCAGATTGCCCGATTCACCAGTGGCGCTGATCGCATTGCGATTATCCATGCGCCTGCTATGCGTGACGCAGGAGAAGAACTCAGAACTTTTTTCAAGAACATCAAAGCGATAACGATAGAAATTCCTGATGCAGAGTCAGCTAAGTCGGCATCCGTGCTGGAATTTTGTTGGGATGCGCTCGGTCAAGATGGGTTTACCAGAAACGATGTAATTATTTCTCTTGGTGGTGGGGCAACAACAGATCTCGCGGGATTTGTGGCAGCGACTTGGCTACGTGGAATTAGAGTGATCCACATTCCTACAACACTGCTCGGAATGGTCGATGCAGCAGTTGGCGGCAAGACCGGTATCAATACGCGAGCTGGGAAAAATCTCGTAGGTTCTTTTTATTCCCCTGTAGCAGTTCTGTGCGATACCGATTTTCTTCGGACGCAAGCCACAGATGACTACATAGGTGGACTTGCTGAAATTATCAAAGCGGGATTTATTCGTGACCCTAAAATTTTGGAGCTCATTGAGTCAGATCCTCACTCTGCGCGAACGCCATCATGGACACACACCGAGGAAATCATTGCTCGGGCAATTCAAGTTAAAGCAGACGTTGTGTCGGGTGACCTTAAAGAAAAACTGTCGAGCAGCGTTGGCCGCGAAATTCTCAACTACGGTCACACTTTTGCTCACGCAATTGAGCGCACCGAGAACTATTCCTGGCGACATGGTTATGCGGTTTCGGTTGGCATGGTGTACGTCGCGGAACTTGCCTGCGCAGCAGGAAGGCTTAGTCCAGAGATTCGCGATCGTCATCGCACAATTTTGCAGTCCGTTGGTTTGCCGACTACATACTCAGACAATAAGTGGGGCGAACTTTTTGACGCCATGAAAATTGATAAGAAAGCACGTGGATCACTTTTACGCTTTGTGATCCTCGAATCAATTGCACAACCACAAATTTTTGAAGGGCCCGAAACGGCGTTGCTGTTTGGTGCTTACCAACAAGTGGTGAAAGGTTAGTCCTATGCGAACTGTCATGGTGTTAAACGGTCCTAACTTAGACAAGCTGGGAACCCGCGAGCCTGAAATCTATGGTGCTTTGACGCTGTCTGACATTGCGCAAAAATGCGCAGAGTTTGGCGAACAGCACGGTCTCACTATTGATTTTCGTCAATCTAATGTCGAAAGTGATTTAATTGTTTGGTTACATGAGGCAGCAGAATCAAAGACTCCAGTCGTCATCAATCCGGCGGCGTTCACGCATTACTCCGTAGCAATACGAGATGCCGCATCAATGCTTTCCGCGCCACTCATTGAAGTACACCTGAGTAATCCCATTAAACGGGAGGAATTTCGGCATACGTCATTAATCTCGGGTATTGCACACGGCACGGTCAGTGGATTTGGTGCGAATTCTTATTTACTCGCACTTCGCGCCATGCTTGAGCTGTGACACGAATTGATAATGTTCGCACTTGCCTAGAACCAGGCGAGTCATTTCTTGTGACCAATCTGATTAACGTTCGATATTTGTGCGGGTATTCCGGGTCTAATGGCGCACTACTCATCACTCCAGATGATGCCATTTTGGTGACCGATTCCCGTTATGAGATTCAAGCGCAACACGAAACACATGACGTCTCCATAACGCTAGGGCGAGATGTTATCGCCACTGCACTCGCACTCGTCGGTTCATCCGATCTTGCATGTGAAGGCGACCATGTCACGTTGAATCAAGGAACAAAGATATTCGAAGGTCGTTCAGTTCGAGCCACCAGCAAGATTGTTGAAACGTTTCGACAAGTAAAAGACGAGTCTGAGATTGAACTGATTCGACGTGCGTGTTCCATTGCTACGACTGGACTTGAGTTGCTTATCGCTCAAGGGGTCCTTGGACTAAGCGAGATAGAACTATCACATCGCCTTCGCACGACTCTTATCGAATGCGGTGCAGACGACATTGCGTTTGAAACCATTGTTGCTAGTGGTCCTCACTCTGCGATTCCGCATCATCAGCCCACCAGCCGAATCGTGGAACGTGGAGATTTTCTCAAAATTGATTTTGGTGCGCGATTTAGAGGCTACCTTTCGGATTGCACCCGAACTTTTTCTGTTGGAAAACCGAGTGCCTGGCAGACCGAGATTTACGCAGCAGTGCAATCCGCACAACAGGCAGGCCGACAAGCAATTAGTGTCGAATCTTCCTGTGCTGATGTGCTCGCAGCAACTAGGAACAGCCTGACCGAAAGCGGATACCTCGAGCACTTCACTCACGGACTAGGGCATGGTGTTGGGCTTGAAATCCATGAGGACCCGTTTTTGTCTATGAATGGAACAGATAGACTGATGCCTGGCACGGTGGTAACCGTTGAGCCTGGAGTTTATTTCGAAAACCGTGGAGGGGTTCGAATTGAGGACACCGTGCTTGTTACCCACGGTGGCTACGAGAATCTGACTGAGTACTCGTACGAACTACAAGACATTTCCTGACAGGAGCACGCACGTGGCATCGACCAACGATCTTAAGAATGGTCTGGTACTCAACATTGATGGACAGCTGTGGGCTGTTGTTGACTTCCAGCACGTTAAGCCAGGTAAGGGTCCAGCGTTTGTTCGCACCAAACTTAAGAACATCATTTCAGGCAAAGTAGTCGACAAGACTTTTAATGCCGGCGTATCTGTTGAAACCGCAAACGTTGACAAGCGCGACATGCAGTACCTGTACCGCGATGGCGACGACTGGGTTTTCATGGACATGCAAAATTACGATCAGTACCCAGTCCCAGATTCAATCGTGGGAACTAATAGCTGGTACATGCTTGAAAACCAAGAAGCAGTTGTTGCAATCTATGAAGGCGCTCCTATCTACATTGAATTGCCTGCAAGCGTTGAGTTAATGGTCACCTACACCGAACCCGGTCTACAGGGCGATCGTTCTTCTGCGGGTACAAAGCCTGCAACTCTGGAAACAGGCGCCGAAATTAAAGTTCCGTTATTTCTGGAATCAAACACTAAAGTCAAAGTTGATACGCGAGATGGTTCGTACTTAGGGCGCGTTAATTAAGTGCGAACCCGAACTAAGGCCCGCCAGCGCGCTGTCGAGGCGCTCTTTGAGGCCGAGCAAAGAAATACTCCGGTCAGTGATGTCATCGGCCGCAATCCTGACCTCAACGCATACGCAAGCGAACTCGCACTCCTTGTCGAAGAAAATTATGGTCGCATTGACGAGCTGCTAGACACGTACGCTCAGCAGTGGACTTTAGATCGTGCACCTGCAGTAGATCGTGCCATTTTGCGAGTTGCTGTTGCAGAACTGCTATACAAACCAGAAATCGACACTGCCGTCATTATTTCGCAAGCCGTTGAAATTGCTGGCGTGCTTAGCACTGACGAGTCTGGAAGTTTTATCAATGGACTTCTTGCATCGATTGCTTTAGTCCGGAACTCACAAAGTTCCTTGTAGATCATCTGGTGCCCTGAGTGGGATTCGAACCCACACTGAACGGTGTTTGAGACCGCGCTCTCTGCCGGTTGGAGTACCAGGGCGTCCCACTAGGTTAGCGTGTCCCTGAGCAGAGTTGAACCGTAGGCTAGGACTATGAGCAGGCGGGTAGTGGTTGCAGACGACGAGTCGATTATTCGGATGGACTTGATTGAGTGCCTCAGGGGTGCTGGGTATGACGTTGTTGGGCAAGCCACCGAAGGTCAATCAGCACTTGCGGTGATTAACGAAACTCTGCCAGATGTAGCAATTCTTGATGTCAAAATGCCTTTGCTTGATGGAATTGAAGTTGCGCGTGCGGTGCGGGCAACAACCCCCGTTGTTCTTCTCACAGCATTTGGGCAGCCAGAAATTATTGCCCAAGCCACAGATGCTGGTGTGATGGGCTACCTTGTTAAACCATTCACTGAAGCAGAAGTTATCGCCGCCATCGAAGTTGCCGTGAGCCGCTTCGCAGATCTCCATGAAGTGATTGAAGACCGGGACAACTTGGCCCTCACACTCGAGACGCGCAAGATACTTGATCGAGCAAAAGGTTTGATGCAACAAAAAATGAACATGTCCGAACCAGATGCTTTTCGCTGGATTCAGAAAGCCGCAATGGACAGACGTGTGTCTGTTAAAGAAGTTGCCGAAAGCATAATCGCGGAGCTCACACGCTCATGACGAATGTCTGGACAATTCCAAACGCCCTCAGTTTCGCTCGACTTGTCGGTGTGCCGTTTTTCTTTTGGCTCATTGTTGGGCCACACAAAGATGGCTTAGCTTTAACGATTCTGATTATCAGCGCATTCACCGATTGGCTTGATGGATATTTAGCGCGACGTCTTAATCAATTCAGTCGACTTGGTGAATTGCTTGATCCGCTTGCTGATCGTCTTTATGTCGCAGCGTCACTAGTGGCGTTGTGTATGAGAAACATTCTTCCGCTCTGGGTAGCCATCGCGTTAATAAGTCGTGATCTCGTTATGGCCGCAGTACTTGCAGGCTTGAAGCGTCACGGCATTACTGGTATCCCAGTTCACTTTGTTGGCAAAGCTGCCACGATGCAACTTCTGTATGCATTGCCGCTCGTTCTACTAGGAACGTTCAGTGGCCAAGTTGGACACGTTGCACACATTTTTGGGTGGGCGTTTCTTCTCTGGGGAATTTGCATGTATTGGTACGGTGCCGTTCTTTACATCCAACAAATTCGCAGCCTCAACATTAAGTTGTTTACATGAGCGTCAATGCCTCGCTTGATGCACTGCTAGCCGACGCACTCACGTCGGATTACTATCGCAACTCGGAACCTTCTAAAACCCCTGCTGTCATGCATTGGTTGGCTGGCCTGAGTGCACTAGCGCTCGCATTCTTGCTCGGATTCGCAGTTCACTCCACACATGCCCAGGCGGATCAAAATCTCTTGACTCGCCAGGCCCTAGCAACTCGTATAAGCGCCGCAGACGGGCGCGTGACGGCTCTGGAGAAGAAAGCGAGCGACGCGCAACGTGACCTCCAAGCCGCCGAAGAAGCGCATCTCACAGGTACTTCGCTTGGTCAGCAAGCGCAAGATCGACTTAACCGGCTGCGGGCTTTGTCGGGATTTACCTCGGTCAGTGGACCAGGTATAGAGATTGTGCTCGACGATGCACCAAGTGATCCGAGTAATCCCGATCTCACAAATGAACCTGGCCGCGTCATCGATCGTGATCTGCAACTTGTTGTGAATGGCTTGTGGCAAACAGGCGCTACCGCAATCACTGTGAATGACAGGCGACTCACGTCAACATCTGCGATTCGGGCAGCAGGGTCAGCAATCTTGGTGAACTATCGTCCACTTGTTGCGCCTTATCGCATCCGTGCAATTGGTCCAAGTTCAGATGCGCTAGCCGGAAGATTTCGTGAGAGCACCGCTGGATTGTTGCTTGAAGAGTTACAAACGCGCTACGGCGTAGTGTGGGAACTGCAAACCATTGGGACTGTAACACTGCCCAGCGCCACAACCGAGAACAGCGGAGGATAGACGCACATGATTCCTGCAATTGGTTTACTCATCGGAGTTTTGCTCGGACTTTTTCTGCATCCGACCGTTCCATTGTGGCTACAACCATATTTACCTATTGCAGTCGTAGCTGCACTTGACGCTGTCTTTGGCGCATTTCGTTCAGTGCTCGACGGAATTTTTAATGACCGCATTTTCGTTATTTCATTTCTTTCCAACGTTCTTGTTGCCGCTGTCATTGTTTTTCTTGGCGATCAACTTGGAGTTGGTTCACAAATGTCGACTGGTGTTGTTGTCGTGCTTACGATGCGTATCTTCGCAAACGTGGCTGCGATTAGACGACACCTTCTTAAGGCGTAAGCATGGGAATGCACAGTGCGCCACGACCGGCGCGAAACGCAGCGGAGGCGCGCTTCCGATTACTTCGTACACTCAAACCAGCACTAAGTCGCACGCAGGCAATGATTACGGTCCTCTTTGTCATCTTAGGATTTGCAACAACCTCAGCGATTAAGAGTTCGACTGCTGATTCACTATTGAAGAACGCACGCCAGAGTGATTTGGTAAGTGTGCTCGATGACCTTGCACAACGTGAGGCTCGGCTGCAGTCCGAAATAACTCGACTTGAATCAGCTCGCGAGACTTTGCTTGGCGGTGACCAATACCAAGCGTTGAATGAAGCAAAAAGACGCGCGAAGGCACTAGGTCAACTTGCGGGCACCGAACCTGTTCTTGGATCGGGAGTTTCGATAACCATCTCGGGAAACCTGAGTGCATCTACTTTGCTCGATTCAATTCAAGAATTGCGCGATGCGGGTGCTACCTCCATTCAGATTTCCGATAGCAGCCTCGACATCAGAGTTGTTGCAAATACGTGGTTTAGCGATAGCGCAAATGGAGTCACTGTGTCAGGTACTGCCTTGCAAGTACCGATCACAATTGCAGCAATCGGGGATGCCAGCGTCCTCATTCCAGCACTTCAAATACCAGGTGGCCTGGTGGACACCGTCGGTTCCGGAGGCGGGTCTGTAAACATTGCCAACCGTGACGACATCAACATTTCAGCAGTAGTCCCGATACCCGTTTCCTAGGACAGGTACCGTACGCTAAAACCATGAGTAACATTCCTAGCGATTTGCGATACACCTCGGAACACGAGTGGGTTCGCGTTATTGATTCAACGACTGTTCGATTCGGCATCACAGATTTTGCCCAAGATGCCCTCGGCGACATTGTGTTCGTCAGCCTTCCCAATGTTGGTGCGACTCTCGAAGCCGGACAGACGTGTGGTGAAGTGGAATCAACAAAGAGCGTGAGCGACATCTATGCGCCTGTTTCTGGCACTGTGAGCGCTCGTAATGATGCCACTGAAACAGCTCCAGAAATCCTCAACAGCGATCCTTACGACAATGGATGGCTTGTTGACGTCACTGTCGCAGATGCAGACGCCGCAATTTCTGATCTCCTTGACGCTGCGGGCTACCAAGCAATAACTAATCACTAGGTTTCGCTATGTCTGCTGTGTGTCTGGTCTGCGGTGCCTTTGACGATGACGACGCTCGATTTTGTTCATCGTGTGGAGCGTCGCTTGATGTAGGCGCGCCTATTGGCGAAACAGGAATCATTCCGATCACATCGGATCCTGACACTGGTGATATCCATATTGGGGACATCTCGGGTTACAACGTATTGCCAGCGGGTTCAGCATTGCTTGTTGTTAAACGTGGCGCTCTTGAAGGAGTCCGCTTTCCACTAGACGTGCGAAATGCTGATCCAGTAACTGTAGGTCGCACACCGGAAAGCTCAATCTTTCTTGATGATGTGACAGTGTCACGTAAACACGCAACGTTGAGCTTTGGTGACTCAGGGTGGGTAGTGACAGACACTGGGAGTTTGAATGGAACGTATGTCAATCGTGAACGCGTTGACAATTGCGTGCTAGCAGACCAAGACGAACTCCAAATTGGTAAATACCGTTTTGTATTTCTCACCGCTGGTGTAAGCGACTAAATGGAGCAGCGCGATCGTTATTCAGAACACTTACTCAGCATTGGGGAAGTGTTAACGCGCCTGCGAGATGAATTCTCAGACATTTCGATTTCGAAGATTCGTTTTCTAGAAGCGCATGGCCTGATTGCACCAGCTCGCACGGCAAGTGGATATCGCAAGTTTTCACTCGTAGACGTCGAGCGACTTCGTTACATTTTGCGCATGCAGCGTGACCATTTTTTGCCGCTGCGGGTTATTCGAGACCACATCGAAGCTATGGATCGCGGTCTTGAGCCGCCTGCTATCGGAGACACGACGCCTGCGCCGCCTCGGATGTTGATGAGCACGGACACGTTAAATTCGGCATCAACAGTCACATCACTTCGTCTCACACAAGACGAACTTGCAACACATTCAGGTGCCAGTGATGCTCTTATTTCTGAGTTGACCAGTTTCGGGTTGCTCACACCAGATGCGTTTGGATATTTCGATGGATTAGCGCTCAACATTGCACGAACAGCAATCACATTGCACGCTTTTGGTTTGGAGCCACGCCATCTCAAGACTGTGCTTTCAAGTGCAAGTCGAGAACTTGATTTATTTGCGCCAATTATTACTTCAGCACGCTCTGGGAAAAATCCTGCGTCAAAAGTAGAGGCCGAAGAACTGACGCTCCAGATAGCAAATTCCATTGTGTCGCTTCACGAATTACTCATTCGAAGTTTGATTGAACAGCAACGCTAGACACGACGTAGACTTTCATACATGATTCCCGTTGAAGTCGTTGGCATTCGGTTAGAGATGTCTAACCAGCCAGTACTGATTCTGCGTGACCTAGAAAATTCTCGGTATCTCCCGCTGTGGATCGGCACGAGTGAGGCAACCGCAATCTCTATCGCGCTTGATGGTGTCTCTACACCGCGCCCACTTACCCATGATCTCCTTGGCCAAACGATTAGCCACCTCGGAGCAAAGCTCGTTTCTGTGACAGTCTCAGAACTTGTTGATGGAATCTTTTACGCAACACTTAATTTTGCTTCGCACGACAGCATCAGCGCCCGACCATCCGATGCAATTGCACTTGCCGTTCGCGCTGGTCTGCCAGTCCTCGTGAGCCCAGACGTGATGGATGTTGCCGGCCTCGACGTTGACGTAGATGACGAAGAAGTTGACGATCAAGAAGAACTCGAGCGATTCCGCGCTTTTCTTGACGAAATTAATCCAGAAGATTTTTAACGTCATCTTGACGGGGCGGCTGACACCCTTGTCGGGTGCATGTCACGGCGGCGGCATAAACCGCAGATTTCACAACCTGAGTTATCGCTTCATCACTAAACCTCTGCGCACTCGGCAGATCCATGAGGCCAGCGACCAGCCAAGCCATCAACGTGTCTCCAGCTCCCACTGTGTCCACAACGTTCACAACTGGGGCAGGGATGTGGCTAACAAGGTTTCCGTCGCGAAATGCCCAAGCGCCCGCTGATCCGCCGGTCAGAACAACAACCTGTGGGCCACGCTGCGACCAATGCTTGGCTACCTGTAGGGCAGGAACATCCGGCTCAATCCAGGCAATGTCTTCATCAGAAACTTTGACAACGTCGCTTGCACTAATCCATTGCATAATGCGCTCGCGAATGAGTGACGCATCGTATTGCGCCATGGCGCTTGGTCGGGCGTTTGGATCATAGGCAATCGTGAGACCGAGCTCTTTATGACTTTTTGCCCAATCCAGAAGGACAGAACTCCCCGGATCCAAAACAGCTGCGAGCGACCCAAACGTGAGCGCCATGGTTCCGTGCGGAAGTGTCGGGGATATTTCTTGGTGTGACCAGTTCCAGTCCGCCGCGCCAGCTAGGTGGAATTGGTAAGCAGGTACACCATTGTCATCGAGAAGGATCTCAACAAGAGTCGCTGGATCATCTGTTCTCACACTGTGCGTTATATCGATACCCAAATTCATGGCGGTTACCCGCAAGAATTCACCGTTTGGGTCGGTGGAATACCGGGCCCGAAATGAAGCCTCATGTCCTGCACCATGCAAAGCCAACGCAACATTTGCAGCACTTCCGCCAGCGACATCCACTGCACTGGCATCGGTAATGAATCGGTCTACTACAACTTCGCCAACAACGGTGACAATGGCCACTTCATGCTCCAAAAAACCTTAGAATGTGCGGTACAACAACGCTATACATCTTTTCCCTGCGATAAATCTACGACAAAGACAACGACAGCAAAGGTGGTGACCTATGGGTGTCACAATTCGCGATGTAGCCAAGCTTGCTGATGTCAGCGTCGCAACGGTCAGCAGAGCTCTGCGAGGTCACAGTTCGGTGTCGACTCTCACAAAGGAAAAAGTAGAAGCTGCCGCAACCGAACTTGCATATGCTTTGCCGTATCGCTCTGAACACAACATTCGCACCCGCGCCTTACGAGTTGCCGTCATCATGCCGAACATTGGGCGCTGGTACTACGGGCAAGTTCTCTCGGGCGTAGAAAGTGTTGTTGCGGATCGCGAAGGCGATGTCATGGTTTTTCGTCCGTACGACAAGCAAGGCCGCCGAAGAAACCTCCTGGACCTTATCGATAACAGCATTGTTGATGCAGTCGTGGTCGTCAGTATTTCCTTAGAGGAATCAGAACTAGCTGGCTTACGTGAGCGGGGGATTGGGGTGTCACTTTTAGGAACAACCCGACCCGATGTCTCCAACGCCCGTATTGATGACAGTGATGCCACCCGACAACTGACTGAGCATCTCATTGAACTCGGTCATACCCGCATCGGAATGATTAGTAGCGCCCCAATCAATCCCATTCCCAAAGACGTTGCACGTGACCGCCGCAAGGGCTTCGAGCAGGCTATGACTCGCGGAGGGCTTGAATTAGATCCAGCTCTTGAGGTGGAAACCGACTATTCAATTCGTGGCGCACAACGCGTGGTGGAGCGCCTACTGTCACTTGACCATCCTCCGACCGCAATTGTGGCCGAAACCGATGAGCTTGCTTTTGGTGTTATGGCCGCGGCTCGTTCACAAGGCATCCGAATCCCGGAAGACCTTTCTGTAACAGGCGTAGACGACCATGAGATTTCTGAACTCATGGGACTCACGACTATCGCTCAACCTGTGACTTCACTTGCCGAAGTAGCCACCTGGCAGGCAATCGCCCGAAACGAGTCGGCCACCTCTGTTGTCATGCCCACCTCACTCATTGTGCGATCGAGCACGATGTCCCTGCACGAGTAGATGGTTATGAGGCTCAACCCAACCCTCAAGTAGAGGTTGACAGTGAGACTGCGGCGTGTCGCACTCATATGTCTTTGACCTAGACAACCCATCGGCCTAATCTGATGGAACACAGGTTCCCCGCGATGGACACCATCGCCCTGTATTTTCCACCTAGGAGTGGGCACTATGTCAGATCGCACTGGTCTAACGCCTGATACCACAGCAGATAAAAATCGTGAGATTGCTCGCGACGCTGCGGCGCTCAAAGCTGGGTCGCAAGGACTCCTTTTTGAAAATCCTGACAGCGACTTCATCCCGGAAATTGGTTATCGGGGACCGATTGCAGCAGGCGTGGTTGGCATTACTTACCGTCAATTGGATTACTGGGCACGAACCGGTTTAGTATCGCCGACAGTTCGCCCGGCCACTGGCTCGGGAACCGCACGGCTTTACGGATTCCGCGACATTCTGGAACTGAAAATCGTTAAGCGTCTTCTCGACACAGGTGTGTCACTTCAACAAATTCGTACCGCAGTAGAACACCTGCGTCATCGCGGCACAACTGATCTCACGCAAGTAACTTTGATGAGTGATGGTGCCACTGTTTATGAATGCACCTCACCTGATGAAGTCATCGATTTGCTCATGGGTGGACAAGGGGTGTTTGGAATTGCAGTGGGCCGCGTATGGCAGGAAATTGAAGGCAGCCTTGCCCAACTTCCTGGCGAACGTTCATCTGCTGACATCGAACTGGAATTTGCCAACGATGAACTTTCTGCTCGACGACGCGCACGCGCAATCGGCGAATAGCAAAAATCCTGACAAACTTATTTGTTTGACACTATGCTTCTACTAGCTAGTGATTCCGCACGGGAGAGAGTGTGCCTCGAGTACACCGCCGAAGGGGCAATGCTCCCCAGAACCTCTCAGGCACAAAGGACCATGGGGAATCAGCGCCTCTGAAGCGAACGCGACAGATGGGGAGAGACCTTAATTGGTCTTTTCTCATATTGGGGTAGGTATGTCTGTCCATACACAAAGCGCTTCATATTCAGAGTTTGCAGATCGCCACATTGGGCCGAACGCAGCTGAACTCGCACACATCTTGTCGTTCCTTGGTTATGCAAATCTTGACGATCTCTCGCGTGATGCAGTTCCGGTCAATATCCAAAATCCAGCACCGCTAGCAATCGCACATGGTGAAACGGAAGCTCAAACACTTGCCGAGCTGCGCGTACTTGCAAGCGCAAACGAAGTACTCACATCAATGATTGGACTTGGGTACTACGGAACCCACACTCCTGGAGTCATCCTTCGTAACATCACCGAGAATCCTGCTTGGTATACCGCTTACACGCCATACCAGCCTGAAATTTCTCAGGGTCGCCTTGAAGCGTTGCTTAATTTCCAAACCATGATTATTGAACTCACTGGAATGAATATTGCGAGCGCATCATTGCTAGATGAATCCACCGCAGCAGCGGAAGCGATGACTCTGATGAAGCGTTCAAGTAAATCTGATTCCAACACTTTCTATGTTGATGCCGATACACATCCTCAGACTTTGTCCGTTCTTGCAACTCGCGCGGAACCACTCGGCATCGATATTCAGATTGTAGATTTGGACAACATTGCCGCTATGGATGGCGGATTTGGTCTTCTTGTCAGTTACCCAGGAAGTTCCGGTCACATTCGGGACTTACGCAACGTGATTGATAGCGCTCATCAATCAGGCGCACTTGTTGGTGCCGTGACGGATCTATTAGCGCTTACTGTTCTGACATCGCCTGGGGAACTAGGTGCAGACATTGCAGTTGGATCATCACAACGTTTCGGTGTGCCCATGGGATTCGGTGGCCCTCATGCAGGATTCATGGCAGTGCGCACCGGACTTGAACGTTCAATGCCGGGTCGCTTAGTCGGTGTCAGTGTTGATGCCGATGGAAGAAAGGCTTACCGACTTGCGCTGCAAACGCGTGAGCAGCACATTCGCCGCGATAAGGCAACCAGCAACATCTGTACCGCACAAGTACTTCTTGCTGTCATGGCTTCGATGTACGCGGTCTATCACGGTCCTCGTGGACTCATTCGTATCGCCAACCAAGTACACGGACGAGCAACGGCTCTTGCAAGCGGACTCATTCGCGCTGGACTGACTGTGTCGGATTCATTCTTTGACACAATTCGCGTCAGCGTTCCAAGCCAGTCGTCGGCAGTAATTGATGCTGCACGCACTCGCGGGGTTCTACTGTGGCAGGTAGATAACGACACTGTGAGCATCAGCGTTGACGAAACAACATCGGCTCACGATGTCGAAACTGTCTGGGAAAGCTTTGCCGCTGTAATAGCAGGGGATTACCCAGCAAGTTACGACTCCGTAGACGAGTCAAACATTTTGCCAACCACACTTCATCGCACCTCTGAGTTCCTTGCACATCCTGTGTTCAATTCACATCACAGTGAAACTGCCATGCTTCGTTACTTGCGTTCACTTTCGGATAAAGACATCGCTCTTGACCGATCAATGATTCCGTTGGGTTCATGCACAATGAAACTGAATGCAACCAGCGAAATGGAAGCGGTCACGTGGCCAGAGTTCGCTCAAATTCATCCATTTGCGCCGTTGGATTCGGTACAGGGATACATGACCATGATCAAACAACTAGAAGCATGGTTAGTCGAAGTCACAGGCTACGACGCAGTGTCGCTACAACCTAATGCTGGTTCACAAGGTGAATTCGCAGGATTATTAGCAATTCGTGCGTATCACGCAGCACGCGGGGATCACCACCGCGATGTGTGTTTGATTCCGCATTCAGCACACGGAACGAACGCTGCTTCTGCAGTAATGGCTGGCATGCGTGTAGCTGTTGTTGCATGTGATGATTTTGGCAACGTTGATCTCGATGATCTCAAGCACAAGATCTTGGCGCATGAAAATAACATCGCTGCTTTGATGGTGACCTATCCATCAACTCACGGTGTGTATGAAGCAACTATTCAAGACATTTGCGCCATGGTTCATGATGCCGGTGGGCAAGTGTATGTCGATGGTGCGAACTTAAATGCACTCGTTGGTTTGGCAAAGCCTGGCAAATTTGGCGCAGACGTTTCTCACTTGAATCTGCATAAAACTTTTGCGATTCCTCATGGTGGCGGCGGACCTGGCGTAGGACCAGTTGCTGTGCGTGAACACCTCGCACCATACCTTCCTTCGCATCCTCTTCGTCCTGAAGCCGGACCGACAGGTCGTGGCCATGCCGACGGTGGAGTAGGAGCCGTTAGCGGTGCACCGTGGGGTAGTGCAGGAATCTTGATGATTCCTTGGGCTTACATCCGCATGATGGGCGGCGAAGGTCTCACTAAGGCAACCCAAGTTGCTGTGGCATCTGCAAATTACATTGCACGTCATCTCGATGCCGATTTCCCTGTGTTGTACAAGGGCAACAATGGACTAGTAGCACATGAGTGCATTCTTGATTTGCGCAAGATTACTGCTGATACCGGTGTCACAGTTGACGACGTTGCCAAGCGCCTTGTTGACTTCGGATTCCACGCGCCAACAATGTCATTCCCAGTTGCTGGAACCCTGATGATTGAACCGACGGAAAGTGAATCACTTTTCGAGCTTGATCGATTCGTCACCGCGATGAAAGCTATCCGCGCTGAAATCAATCGCGTTGTGGCAGGGGACTGGCCGCTTGAAGATAACCCGCTTCATCACGCACCTCACACTGCACAGTTTCTTCTTGGTGAATGGAACCATCCATACACTCGTGAAGAAGCTGCCTATCCGGTAGCGACACTTCGTGAGTCAAAGTACTGGCCACCAGTACGACGCATTGATGGTGCCTACGGCGACCGCAATCTTGTGTGCGCCTGCCCACCGATTGAAGACTTTGTGACCGCATGACCATTACGTTGACGCCCGTCGAGCAAGAAATGCTTGATGGTAAACATGGACCAGCTGTTGCTATGTCAATGCGAATCATTACTGAGCTCGGGCGAGTGAGAGGTGCAACACAGCTCATTGACGTGAACTCTGTGCACATTGATGGTTGTATTTTTTACGGGCAAGCGGGTCTTGACTTTGCGAACAAGCTCATCGAGTTGGGTGGCAAAGTCACTGTCCCAACCACAGTGAATGTGGGATCGATTGACTTAATTCATCCCAATCTCATTCTGCAAAATACGGATCACGAAAAGTTTGTTGCACGTGCCGGTCGGGAACTGATGGAAGCGTATGCGACTCTCGGTTGTCGACAAACCTGGACTTGTGCGCCTTACCAAATGGATTCTCGTCCAGCAGTGGGGGAAAACATTGCGTGGGCAGAATCCAATGCAATTGTTTTTGCTAATTCTGTGTTGGGAGCACGCACTGATAGGTATGGAGATTTCCTGGACATCGCTTCAGCGATCACAGGTAAAGCTCCATATGCAGGTCTGCATCTCGATCATTTACGTTACGGCCACGTAGTACTTGATTGCACTGCACTGAGTCAGCGTGTACTTGATATGGACATTACATATCCAATCTTGGGTTACATCGGCGGACACATCGCGGGTACTAAGAATCCCGTGTATGTCGGTTTGCCCTCTGATGTTTCAGAAGACAACTTGAAAGCACTCGGTGCGGCGGCTGCGTCATCAGGTGGAGTAGCGCTGTTCCATGTCGTCGGTCGTACGCCGGAAGCAGATACTTTGGAACAAGCTCTGGGAACGAACACAGATGCGCCAGTGCACAAGATCACATCTGATGACATTGCCAACGCGCGAGCTGAACTATCTACCGCAACTCTGGACAAACTTGACGCAGTAAGTCTGGGAACTCCGCATGCCTCGGTCGATGAAATCCGTGAAGCGTACAACGCATTGATTGGTGGGGAAGCAATCCACTCTGACGTAGATTTCTACATCTCTACGGGTCGGTCGGTATTCGCTGCAGCAAAAGAAGAAGGCCTTGTTGAGGCACTCGAAGCACTTGGTGTGACATTCGTGCTTGATACCTGCACTTATGTGACCTCAATCTTGCGCCCAAACACTCGAACGGTCATGACTAATTCAGGTAAGTGGGCACACTATGCGCCAGGCAACCTTGGCATTGATGTTGTTCTTGCCACGGTGTCCGAATGCGTAGCCTCGGCGCGCAGTGGCAATGTGACCTGGGATCGCGAGTTGTTCCATGGATAACAGCAACGCCCAGTCGCTAACCGGGTTTCGTGCCACACGTGGTTATGGAGCTGGCGAGGTCCTGAAGCTTGACGAACCTGTGTCGTTTTGGGGCGGCGTAGGCCTTGATGGCTCGATTATTGACGTCCACCACCCACAGCACACGATCAGCGTCACAGGACGCGTTCTTGTGATGAATTCTGGGCGTGGCTCAAGTTCGGGTACATATTCGTTTGCCGAGCTCATCAGAGCCGATTTAGCGCCTGCGGCCATTGTGATGACCGAACCGGACGCCATTGTGGCCCTTGGTGCCATGGTTGCCGGCGAAATGTATCAGAAGTACATTCCGATTTTGGTCGTCTCAGAGAGCGACTATGCGCTGATCCGCAATGGTCAGCACGCAGTAGTGGATGCGCCAGTCACAGCAGAAAATGGAACCCTCACGCTTTCGCTAAGTTGACATAATGTATCTTATCGGTTACTTATAAATGTTTTACAGTCCTTGGAAATCCTCGTCTGATTCTTAGCCATTAGCCCCGTTTACCACCTGATTGCATGGGTATTTATACAACACGTCAGTGATCGTCATTGTCGTACATCCATGAGGGGCTGATTTTCAGATGGGTGAATCTATGCGTGGTACACGTTTAGGTACCACTAGTTACGAAGTTGATTCAGGTGAATATGCGCCACGACTTCTCACGACGTACGTGTGTCCAGAAGGTCACAGCGCAACGTTGCCATTCGCTCTGGAAGCTGACGAGATTCCAGACGTGTGGGAATGCGCCTGTGGCAATCAAGCCGGCCGACTAGGTGCGGCGCTACAAATGGCTCCTGAGCCAAAGCGAGTTCGCTCGCATTGGGACATGTTGCTTGAGCGACGTTCTATTAAGGATCTCGAGGCATTGATGCGAGAAAGACTGGAATTACTGCACGGACAAACGACTCGCTCTGCATAGAGCAATCTGCAAGGAGCAAGTCGTCATTCAGACTCGGTGGGATCAGCGGGGGGTCGCTGGTCCCACCGACCTTTTGTGAACAGTCTTTTGACATCATGTGTGCGCTTTGCAATTCCCCAGTACGTCACCCGCTTTAAAGCTTCGGTCACGATGGCTTGGTCCATCTTGCTTTGACCACGTTCGCGTTCTAGAAAAACGATTGGAACTTCAACAACTTTTAGACCAGCTGTCACAGCGCGATATGCGAGATCTACTTGAAAGCAATAACCCTGACTTGCAACTTGCGAAAGATTCATACGTTTAAGCGAAGTCATTCTGAAAGCGCGGAAGCCACCGGTCGCATCTGAAATGGGCATCCCAAGCCATAGGCGCGTGTAAATGTTTCCACCTTGAGACAACAGTTTTCGGTGCAACGGCCAATTCACAACTGAGCCACCTTTTACCCACCGCGATCCCAGTGCAACATCTGCGGACGTCAACGCATTCAAAATCGATGGTAAATCTTGTGCGCGATGTGAGCCATCAGCATCCATCTCGACTACAACATCAAAACCATTTTCTTGTGCCCAGGTAAAGCCCGCTAAGTATGCTGCTCCAAGGCCTTCTTTGCCCGCACGATGGAGAACGTGAACCCGAGTGTCCTCACGTGCTAATTCATCTGCAACGTTTCCTGTGCCGTCGGGCGAATTATCATCTGCAATCAAAATGTCAGCCTGTGGTGCATGGTCACGGACTCCTGCGACCGCGATGCGCACATTATCGATTTCGTTGTAGGTAGGAATGATCACCAATACTCGTCCAAGGACGCTTGCCCAAGAGTTACTCACACTGTCAGTTTACGTGTGCGACGTTTCGCCGACAGGAACCACATCAGGTATCCCAAGAACATAATGACAACCCAATCACCCAGGTAGTCGCTTAGTTGGCGACTCGTGATCAGCGGTACCTGACCAGAAACGATTGCTGCTGTCATTTCTTTAGACACATCGAGCAATTTTCCACTTGGAAGAATGACTGCAGAAAAACCAGTGGTCGTGGCAACCACAACAGAACGCTGATGCTCAACTGCGCGGAACCGGGTAACAGCTAATTGTTGACCTGGTTGTTCGGTCAGTGCATACGTTGCATTATTCGATTGCACGGTAAGTAACGAGGCACCCGTTGCAAGAGCTGCGCGTACATGATCGTCATATGAAATTTCAAAACAAATGATATCGCCAATACGAACTGACCCGAGGTCAAAGATTCCTGGTCGGTGACCTGGATAGTAATCAACAGGAATTTGATCAAGTCTTCCGATAAAGCGGGTCATCAATTCCCTACTCGGAATGTATTCGCCAAACGGAACTAAGTGATTCTTGTCGTAACGTGCCACTACTCCACTGCCGAGTTCCGAACCTTTCGGTAACCACAGCAATCCGGAATTGGATGGTCCAGGTGCACCTATATCCCAAATCAAAGCTCCAACAAGTATTGGTGCCCCAAGATCATTAATCACGGTTTGCATGCGATCGTGTAGTTCTGTGTCTGCTATCGGATCACCATCGACACCATTTTCAGGCCACACAACCAACTGTGGCTGGGTAACTAAACCAGACTTGATTGATTGAGTGAGAACCTGCGTCTGTGCAATGTGGTTTTCGGTGACTCGTGTTGCTTGAGTCACTACATCCAAACCTTCGCGAGGCACATTCCCCTGAATAGCAGCAACCTGCAATTGTGAACCAGCATGTGCCTGCGCAGTCGGAATGGCATTGCCCAGTACACACACTAAAACCGAAACCAAGAGAGGCTTAAAACTTCGATCCCGAACAGCAAAAAAGAATAAGAACCCAACTAAAACAATGACAAGGCTTACCGCGTATTGCGAACCAATTCGCGCCCACCACATTAATGGTCCATCAAGTTGGGTATAAGCCAAAAGACCCCACGGAAAACCACCAAGTGGAACTACCGAATGTACATACTCAATAAGCACGACACCACACGCGTAAGCGAAGATTGATTTGATATTTCCTTCAAGCGCGGGCAACGCAGCCAATAGCAGCCACGGCAAAATACTCAAAACTGAAATTAAAACCCAAGCATCAACGCCGAGAAGTTGCATCCATTTCAACAGCGGCACATACATACCCGCTGAAAACATCAACAAACCAAAAAATCGGTGCCGACGACTTTCCTGCGTTAACACTCGGGCAAGAAATCCCGTGCCAACAATCGCGAGCCACCAACCATTCGGACGACTACCCAAATAACACAGATATCCGCCAGCGACGGAAAGTGCGAGTGAACGGATACGGCTCATGTGAGATTCACGCGTTACAGCGAAACAAGATCACGAGAAGTGTTATTTGCGTTATCGATACCTGTGGCATTACACGTCACGATGTCTTCTATTCGTGCTCCATACTTTCCAGGAATATAGAATCCTGGCTCAATTGAAAACGCGTGACCTTCAACTAAAATCTGACGATTTCCAGAAACGATGTAGGGCTCTTCATGCGTTTCCATCCCGATACCATGTCCGGTGCGATGAATGAAGTAGTCCCCTAGCCCATGATCTTTCAAAATATTTCGTGCAACAGTGTCTACTGATTCGCACGTCACACCTGGCCGGGCATACTCCACTGCTGCGCGTTGAGCTTCCGCCAGCGCGTCGTAATACTCGACGTATTTCTTAGGTGCTTGTCCACATACGTACGTGCGCGTGGAATCACTGCAGTAGCCACTTGGCATCGTTCCACCGATGTCTACTACAACCGGTTCATTGGCGCCGATGACACGATCAGATACCTCATGATGTGGACTCGCGCCATTTGGACCACTAGCCACAATTACGAAATCAACAGTCGCATGGCCTGATTGCAGAATCGCATCTGCGATGTCGCGACCAACTTCACGCTCGGTTCTGCCAGGACGAAGCCATGACGCCATCTGACTGTGAACAGAATCGATTGCTCGACCTGCCTCGTGAAGCGCGGCAATTTCTTGACCTGTTTTAACAGCTCGAATATCCGACAATACTTTGTTTGCTAATTCAATTGATGAACCAAAAGCGTCCTGGATGTGCAACGCTTTTTCAACCCACATCAGGTTGTTAACTAATGGTTTAGAAACTTGACCAACTGCATTCGCAAACTTCGCATATGGATTTTCCGTCTCGCTCCAGTCGAGAAGTTCAATTCCATACTGTTCAATGTCATGGGCTTCTGCTGATGGACGTTCAAGCGTTGGCACAATCATCCATGATTTTCCATCGGCATTAATCGCCAAGCATGTTAAGCGCTCCAGCGGAAGAGCTGAATAGCCCGTGAGGTAGGTCAGGTCCGCACTCGGTGTAACAAATATGACGTCTGATCCATTCGCCTTAATAGAGGCGGCGACTCGAGCAATACGTTCTTTGTATGGATTCACGGACTCCACGCTACCCAAGTCCTATGGTTTTGAGCAGTCGGGCAACGTGTTTTTCGATACCCCATTCTTGCGCCAGATCTGTCAATCGCTGTGGATCAGCAAGACGTGCTGGTAGCGCCAACGAGCGTGGCAGCTGTGCATCAGCGCGCACTGTGACGACCTTGAGTGCAGCATCGAGATACTCCCGATGACTAGCAAGATTCGCGCGTAGTGATTCCTTCATGGCATCGTCTTGAGCATCTACCGCAGCAAGAACGCCCGACAATGAACCAAACTGATTAATGAGTGTCGAAGCCGTTTTTTCACCAACGCCTTTCACACCTGGGAGACCATCAGAGGCATCGCCGCGCAATGCGGAATAGCCTGCATACTGGCTTCCTGCGACTCCGTATTTAGTCTTGAGCACGTCATCGGTAATCACTTCAAGATTCTTAATGCCTTTAGTAATGGACACAACGTCAATCTGCGCACCATCGTTAACAAGTTGATACAGGTCTCGATCACCTGTCACAACATGTGCAGGTCCACCACGTTGTGAAACAAGCGAACCAAGAATGTCATCGGCCTCGTGTCCATCTTCACCGAGTCGACAAACACCAATGCAATCCAAAATTTCGGCAATGGCGTCGATTTGCGCAGCGAGAAGATCTGGAACAGCTTCTTCTTGATCATTCACATTCGACGAATCTTCAACCCGGTGCGTCTTGTAACTAGGGATCAGATTCACTCGCCACGCTGGACGCCAGTCATCATCCCAAGCAAAAACAACATTCTCGGCTGGAAACTGAGTCAGCAAGGTACTCGCCATGTCGAGAAAACCACGCACTGCTCCAGATGGAGTGCCATCAGGAGCAACAATTGATTCAGGCACCGCGTAAAACGCACGGTAGTACATCGTTGCAGTATCGAAATATGTTCCTACCACGACACAATTCCCCTATCCAAAGCTCCCATGGCTTGACGCGCCGTTGTCGCAAGCGATGTTGAATCGGTGGCCAAACTTAATTGACCCACAATATCGATAACTTGTTTAGTCCATCGAACAAAGTCTCCGGGTTGAACATCCGTATTTCTCAACACTCGAGTAATTGCTTGACCTCTACCCCAACGAAGCATCGGCCAAATAAAACTCAAATCCACATCAGGCAAGTAATCAGTTCGATATTGATTTTCAATGTCTTTCAGTTCGCCCCAAATGTGCAGCATTTCATCAATAACTTCGCCAAGTTTGCCTTCTGGAAGCGCAGGACCTTCCTGGTCATCATCACGGCGAGATTCATAAACTAAAGTTGAAGCCACGCTGGCAAATTGATCTGGTTCAAGGCCTTCCCATAAACCACGCCGCAAACATTCGGCCGCCAACAAATCTCGTTCACAATAAATACGGCCCAATACGTGACCGGCTTCTGTAACCGAATGTTCTGAGCCAGTTCGCTCCAAATACCCCAAGTGCGTCAACACATCACAAATCCGGTCAAACTCTCGAGCAATGGAACTGGTTCGCGTTTCCACCTTTGATTCAAGTTTGCGAATCTCGCGTTGAGTTGAAAACATCCGCTCGTACCACCGAGCATGCTCTTCCCGGTCATTACATCCATGGCACGGATGAGCTCGAAGTGCTTTGCGAAGTCGAGACATTTCGATGTCGGCACGCGAATCACTTTTGGACTCATGCACTACTGGTGAGGCGGACTTTGAAATGGAGCGCATCTGATCAAGAAGAAACGCTTTCCCTTTTACAGATCGTGAATCGAAAGTCGGTGGAATATTTACTCGACCTACGACTCGTCCACCATCAGAAACTTCACTAAAAGACAAGCGCTTGACTTGCTTATTCAATGACATAACCCGCGGACGTGGATCTTCATAGTCGCGAGCTTCATCTAATACGACATAAGGCACACTTGACCGACGATCCGTGTCAATAACGATGACATCTCCACGGGAAAGATCATTCAAAAAAGTCACTGCCGTAAATCGACGTTCACGTACTCCATCACGAGCCGTGTTCTTTTCTAGTTGCGACAGTTCATCGCGCAACCTCATGTAGTCAGCAAAATCTCCAAGATGACACGCAGCGGCTTGTCCATATCCATCTAGGGCATCCTCAGTTTTACGCAATTGAGTTGCTAGGCCCACAACGGATTGGTCAGCTTGAAACTGCGCAAACGAGGATTCAAGAAGTTCACGCGCCCGATGTGTTCCGACTTTGCCGATGAGGTTAATCGCCATGTTGTACGACGGTCTAAAACTGGATCGGAGTGGATATGTGCGTGTACTCGCAAGCCCTGCAAGCGCATTGGGATCCATGCCCTGGTGCCACACCACGACGGCATGGCCCTGGCTATCTATGCCTCGACGACCTGCGCGACCTGTGAGTTGTGTGTATTCACCAGGCGTGACGGGCGCATGCACACTGCCATTCCACTTAGTGAGCTTTTCTAACACGACGCTTCGGGCTGGCATGTTAATTCCCAGGGCCAACGTTTCCGTTGCAAACACTGCTTTAACAAGACCTTGCTGAAAGAGCGACTCAACAACTTCTTTAAACGCAGGGAGCATTCCAGCATGGTGAGAAGCAATTCCCCGCTCTAACGCCTCGAGCCACGACGCATATCCCAAGACTCGCAACTCTTCAGTATCTGCATCGACAAAACGAGAATCAACGATGCCGCGAATCTTCAACACTTCTTCGCGGGTAGTGAGATGCAATCCAGAGGCTAAACATTGCTGCACTGCATCATCACATGCAGCTCGCGAAAAAATAAACGTGATGCACGGAAGCATGTCTTCCTTAGCTAGCATTTCAATGACGTCGGCCCGTCGCGGGGTGTATCGACTATGGAACTTTCCTCGTTGATTCATTCGTTCATTGTGAGCAATTCGCGCCAAGTCCGGGTTCACCTTGAGCAGTCGCACATCCGTGAACAAGTCATACATCTCACGACCAGCAAGAACATGCTGATGCAGCGGCGTAGGTCGATGTTCTTCAACTACTACCCGAATGTCTCCACGCACTGTTCCTAACCAGTCACCAAATTCTTCGGCGTTACTCACTGTGGCAGAAAGTGCAATGACTCCAACACCTTGCGGTAAGTGAATGATGACTTCTTCCCATACCGCGCCGCGAGATCTATCGGCCAAGTAGTGCACTTCATCCATTACTACATGCGAGAGATTCTTTAGTCCCGTCGAATTTTCATACAGCATGTTGCGTAAAACTTCAGTTGTCATCACAACAATTGACGCGTCGCCATTAATGCTGTTGTCACCCGTAAGAAGTCCAACATGTTCAGCGCCGAACGTTTCGACAAACTCGTTGTATTTCTGATTAGAAAGCGCCTTTATCGGTGTCGTATAAAAACATCGTGATTGCTGGGCCAGAGCTGTGTACACCGCAAACTGCCCGACAATAGTTTTGCCCGCACTCGTAGGAGCGGCAACGAGGACACTGTGACCTTCTTGTATCGCCTCACAGCCACGAATTTGGAAGTCATCGAGTGGGAAAGGCAGAGATTCACGGAATTCACCAAGCAAACTCGAGGCTTGCTTGGCTCGAGCCTTCGCCGCCGCATATCGAGCGGCAGGCGAATTGGTCATGACATAACCCTACGGTCTAGGACTCACTATGCACGTGTTGAGCGCCCCAGGCAGGATTGAAATTGTTACTGGTCCCATTCCTACGCGTTCACCATCGGCATAAACCGGAAAAGGCGCTCCGGCAACGCGAATATTTCGGCCGCGGAATTGGGTAACAAGTGGATGCGTCACATGCGAGCCAGTGAAGACCCGTGGTAACACTTTGACGAGCTCTCGCCTTGTTACCTCGTCTACACAGGTGACTTCAAACTCACCATCGTGCGCAATCGCAGTGGGACAAATTTTCATGCCGCCACCATAGGACGAGGTATTTGCCACCGCGAGTAGCGTGACTAATTGCTCAACAACTGAATCATCTAGGTGGATCTTGAGCGGCAGCGCACGCAGACGTCGCAACTCCCCAAATATTGCTGCAACATATTTTGCTGTGCCTTGCGGTCCACGATATCCGTTAGCGCGTTCATTGACTTGCGCATCAAAACCACACGACGCTACCCCAGCGAAATGACGGCGTTGCCCATCAGACAATTCGATAACACCGACATCGATTCTCTGAGTGTTTCCACTCGCCAGCGCAGCAATGCCATCTGCCGGTGACTTGAGACCAAGATAGCGAGCGAAATCATTTCCCGTACCCATTGGGACGACACTGAAATTCACTGGCAATCCAACGCAGGCATTTATTGCGAAATGAACAGTGCCATCTCCCCCGCAGGCTACGACTGTGACTGGCTCTGGACTGTCCTGCATCAGCGACAGGATTTCATCACGCATGTCCGCACTGTTTCTAGCAGCAATCAGATGCGCACCATCAGTCACGAACTGATCAAGGAGTTTTCGATAACGAGCCTTTTTCCAAGCTGCTGGTTTGACGAGGATTGCGGTAGTCATAATTAGTCAATTGTGGACGCTTCTGCGTCATCCCACTGGTTAGTTCCGGATTTTTCTGCCTTGCGGCTTCTGCGTTTGTCATTGAGCAGCGCAACCGACATAGCAATCAGTGCCAAGATAATCATCGGTATCGCCACGATTGTCATTCCTAGTGGGTCACCGTTCGGAGTTGCAATCGCTCCAAAAACGAAACTTCCCAAGATGATCCAGCGCCATGACAACGAAATTCGACGACCGGAAAGAATTCCAGCGAAATTGAGAATGACAAGAACCAGTGGCAGCAGAAAACCGATTCCGAAAAATAGCGTAATTTGCAGAATGAAACTGATGTAGTTATCGACATTTGTCACGTTTGTAACATCAGTTGGGGTGAACTGGAATAACACATCGAGCATTCGAGGCATGACGTGATACGCCAAAGCAACACCAGAAAGAAACAGCGGTACCGCAACAGCGGTAAAAAGATAAGCCCAACGCTTTTCGGCATTGTGTAGTCCAGGAGCAATAAATCTCCAGAGTTGGTACAGCCACACGGGACTGGACACTAATAAACCAACAGCCACAGATACTTTTAATTGCAGCGAAAACCCACTCGTCACACCTGTGAGTGCCAACACAGCGTTGGGATGGTTCCCATGGATATCGTCAAAAGGCTTGCGAATGATTGCAAAGAACTTTGGATACTGGTTCCAGACAGAAACAGTTGCAATCAGAATTGCAAGAGAGCTTCGTACTAATCGACTTCGAAGCTCGTTGAGATGCTCGCGTAGAGTCATCGCTCCAGCGTGAGTCACGTCAGCTACCGCTATGTGGTTTCTCCGAATCAATGGCATCGCCGATGGTTCCGGCGGTATTTACCGGAGCATCCTTGGTGCCCGATGGCGCATCAAGCTCTGATTTAAAGATACGAATTGAACGGCCAACGCTTCGTGCGGCGTCTGGCAAACGTTTCGCGCCAAAAAGCACAATGACAAGTAAGAGCAAAATGATCGCTGCGGGAGAATCAAATAACGCCTTCATGGGGACTCCTTCAAAGTATCTAACCCAAGACTAATACAGGTCCTATGGATTATTGGCAGACCACGTGTTTGCTAGCTCACGTACGAGTTCCCGACCCTGAATCGGCTCTAAAATTTCGATTCCGCCGCCTGAACTCAAGACCATACTTGCTAACCAATTTAAGTTTGCTACCCGGGCACTCATGTGCAGGGCACCTTCAATTTCGCGAAGGTTGGTAATTGTGCTTTGGTCAAACTCACCCAGAAACTCTCGAGACAATCGGACTTCCACTGGAACCCAATTGTTGTGCTCGTCACTAAACGCACTTGGTTCGACATCGACGCTTTGTGGCTGGGTCAACACTTCTAGCGTCACTATGCGGTCGGCTCTGAACGAGCGAAGACCTGAAGCCTCGTGACAGTACGCACGCACATACGTGCGATTGTCACGTGTTGTGAGCAACTTCGGCTCGATCACGCGATAACTATCAACCGTTGTGGTACCCGATGCATATTTGATTCGAACACACATGTTGTTAGCAATCGCACTTTTAATGTCACGAATATTTTCTTGCTCTTCTGTGGATGTGACAACATCAACTGCTCGTTCGGGTGCAAGTAAATCACTAATTTTGTCTATCAACTCTCGGACTTCACCCGAGTCTGCTAGCGCAGGCATCTGTTCCAAGAACGAAAGTCCTGCAAGTAGCGTCGTTGCTTGCAGTGAATTCATTCGCGCAGGTCGATCTAAATTCAAGGCCTCGTTAACTTGAATCCAATCATCTTCAATCGTGATTTCGATTTGCTCGCCGTAATACAGCCCAATACCCGTTTCGCGCAACAAGTTGAGCAACATATAAACCTGGCGCGTGGAAATATTAAATTCTTTCGCAACTTCAGCAACAGTTCGTCCTGGATTTGCGCAAAGCCATGGAAGCATTTGAATGAGCAACTCAATGTCGCGCGCCACTATTCGCTCACCCGCATCGCCTTCGAAACCAGAGATGACACAGCTGTCCGCAACGAATCCGGAGAAACGACTGTGACGAATTGGCAAACGCTCGAGATTTCACTGGCAAGATCGCGTTCAAAGCCGTAGGTCACAGTCAGTTCTTCCACATCGTCATAGGGAACGATGTGCGTAGCTCGTAATCGAAGGTTTGAACATTTGCCTGGGGCAACCCGAAGTACCGCTTGGCGAGACTCCACTGCACTTTCTTTCCAACTCTCAACAATTGCTCTGGTGTCTAATTCGTCTGGAGCCGGGTTGTCTCGATGCTCACCAGTGTCAGTAACAGCACCAACTATTCGATTTAACCGAAATGTGCGCATGTCTTCGCGATCCAAATCAAATCCCGCAAGATACCAAGATCCCGCTGTGAGAAAAATTCGCCATGGATCCACAGTGCGTGTTTGGGCGGAATCGCTGTTTAGACCTTCGTAAGAAAATGACACTCGTCGCGCATTCGTAATGGCATCTAAGAGGTCAAGCAAATTGGTTTGCTGCCCTGCTACATATGCATTGACTGCGACACCGTCCTGAATCGAACCACCGACATTGTGAAGAGCAGCACGTGCCTGAGCCTGCATTGATTGGTCTTGCCAAACGGAAGCCGCAAGAGTTATCAGCATGCGTTGCTGGGTGGTCAGATTCATTTCTGGAAGAAGCCATTGCTTTGTGTTAATGAAATAGCCCTGCTCATCGTCAAAGCCCATATTCACTGGAGCAGTCTCTAGCGGAATATTCATTTCGCGCAGGTCGTCTTTGTCGCGCTCGAACATTCTCTGAAATGCAACATCATTATCTTGGTTGTAAAGCGGAATCTTCTTTCTTATCGCCTCACGAGTAATCGGGCGCGATGCATTCAGAAGGACCAGAATGAGGTCCATCCGTCGCTGAGTCGCATCCAGATTGGCCATAACTATTTAACGTCGAGCAAATCAATGACGAAAATTAGTGTGCATCCAGCAAGTCTGTCACCACTGCCTTTTGGTCCATAAGCCAGGTGCGGTGGGATAGTTAGCTTTCGTCGTCCGCCAACCTTCATACCTGGAATACCGTCTTGCCAACCCGCAATAAGTCCCTGCAATGGAAACTCGATTGACTGTCCGCGATCCCATGATGAGTCGAACTGGTCGCCCGTTGCAAAGTCCACTCCTAGGTAATGCACTGTGACTTTTTGACCTGGTTGCGCTTCGGCACCATCGCCAATGGTGATGTCTTCGATAACGAGTTCCGTTGGCGCTTCGCCTTCTGGAAATTCAATTTCTGGTGGGTTCATGTCTGGGGTCTCCTGAAACAGTTTTTGAAGTGAAAGTGCAATCTAACTATTTGGAATCAACGAGGTCAACGACAAACACAAGTGTTTCGCCAGGTTGAATGCCGCTACCTGCGGGAGGTGTATCGCCATATCCCAAATTCGCTGGAATGACCAAGATTCGCCGACCGCCGATCTGCATTCCCTGCAATCCTTGTTGCCAACCCAAGATGACTCCGTTTAACGGGAATGTCGCTGGTTCGCCACGAAGCCATGAACTATCAAACTGCGTCCCAGTGGTTGCGCCATAGCCGGCGTAATGAGCCGTTACAGTCGATCCTGGGCCAACAGTTGCACCCGTACCAACTGCTACATCGGAAATGATCAGCTGCGTCACTGGCGCAGCTGTGGTGTCGATCTGCACCATCGGTTCGGCGCCCAAGTCTCCCGTTACAGTCGCTGGACCTACTTTTCCGGCGGAACTAGGAGTGTCGGATGGGACTGGTGAAGCAATCGCTGTCTCACTCACGCTTGGAATGGGTGCAGCGGATGTGGCGGACGAATCACGCTTTACCGTGGTGCAGCCGGAAAGAACTACGGCCATCAGAACAAGTGAGAGAGTTTTACGCATAACGTCAATTCTATTCGCTCGGACCTGTAATCAGTGCTTTGAACGTCTGAATAGAAGATGAACGAGGTGAACCTAGCGCCCACCCGCAATTACATCGTCTCGATAAGACGCTCTACCCGTTCGTCAATTGCCGCAAATGGGTCTTTGCAGAGGACTGTGCGTTGCGTTTGGTCATTCATTTTCAAATGAACCCAATCAACGGAAATGTCTTTACCGACAACTTGGGCAGCACGAATAAAATCTCCGCGAAGTTTGGCGCGCGTAGTCTGTGGCGGAATTGTTTTTGCTTGGAAAATTTCCAAGTCCGTTGAGATGCGGTTAACGCGGCCATTACGTTCAAGCAAGTTAAATAGTCCTCGCTGACGAGAAACATCGTGATACATCAAATCAACTTGCGCAATGCGTGGTGAATCCAATTCGAGACCATTTTTAGCCATGTAGGCATCGATAAGTTTCTTCTTAATCGCCCAATCAATGTCTTGGTCAATTAAAGAATGGTTCTGGGTATCGACAGCGTGAAGTGTGCGCTCCCACAGTTCAAGTGACTTGACGTGCGTGTCAGAAATTTCGCTACCACTTGTGTGCAAGTAGTCGCGCACAAGATCGAGATAAAACATTTGGATCTCTAGAGCAGTCATAGTTTGACCCGAGTTAAGTGTTACTAGCGCTTTTCCAGTGATGTCATGAGAGACATCACGAATGGCACGAATCGGATTTTCAAGTGTCATGTCACGCTTGAGTGCACCGGCTTCGAGAGCACGAAGCACTAAATCCATTGAAGCAACTTTGACCATTGTGGTCATTTCACACATGTTGGAATCGCCCACGATGACATGAAGCCGTCGGTAGTTCTCTGCATCTGCATGTGGTTCATCGCGCGTGTTAATAATGGGACGCGAACGAGTTGTTGCACTCGATACGCCTTCCCACATGTGATCAGCACGTTGTGAAATGGCGTAAAGGGTGCCGCGAGGTGTGGTGAGAACTTTTCCAGCCCCGCAAATTAATTGCCGTGTAATGAGAAAAGGAAGTAACGCCTCAATCTGGTCCAAATAATCAGCACGTCGACGAATTAAATAATTCTCGTGGCAACCATACGAATTGCCGCCTGAATCAGTGTTGTTCTTGAAAAGAAAGATGTCGCCTTCAATTTCTTCTTCGGCAAGTCGAAGTTGAGCATCTGCTACGAGACCTTCTACGGTGCGTTCTCCGGCTCGATCTTGAATCACTACTTCACGAATGTCATCGCATTCTGCAGTCGCATATTCCGGGTGACTTCCGACATCAAGGTAGAGGCGGGCTCCATTTGTGAGGAACACATTGCTACTTCGTCCCCATGCCACTACTCGGCGGAATAGGTACCGGGCTACTTCATCAGGAGTTAGGCGCCGTTGACCGTTGAAAGTACACGTGACACCGTATTCAGTTTCGATTCCAAAAATTCGGCGTTCCATGGAATTAGGTTTACTCTCCACCCTTTTGGACGAAACTCTTCACGAATTCCTCAGCGTTTTGTTCAAGCACAAGGTCAATTTCATCCAGGAGGTCAGTCACATCTTGGGTGTTTGTTGCAACGACAGGCGCAATGCTGACTTCTTCTTGCTCAGCGCGAGACTTGCTCTTGCTGACAAACTCACGTTCAGACATTGGGCACTTCCTCTTGGTTAGGTGGTTCTACCCTATGGCACTAATACCACTTGAGACAGTTGGTATTAGTCAGCTAACTCGAGATGTTTTCCACTTCTCTGACAAAGTCAACAACATTGAGATCCTTACCAAACAGATGACCAGTTGATGCTTTAGTTCCACCACGTGCATCAATAGTTTGGATTCGGCGCAACGCAGTATCTGGCCCTAAATCAAAGATGACAGAATCCCAAGATGCGGCTGCAATCTCATTTGTGAACTGACGCATACACTGTCCGCGGAAATACGCGCGAGTGTCAGCTGGCGGTGTTTCAACAGCGGCTCGGATTGCATCTTCTGGAAACAAACTGTCTATCCGGCCTTTTGATTGCAAAACCCGCGCTAACCCTTTATCTGCGCGCAAATCTGCGTATTGAATATCGACAGCGGCCAATCGTGGATCATTCCACTGTGCATTGTCTCGTTGGCGGTACCCATTGATTATTGAATACTTCGTGATCCAATCCACTTCATTAATGAGTGACATTTTGTTCGATTCAAGCGCGCCCAAGATTCGCTCCCAATGTGACACGACATCGAGTGTCATCTTGTCGTCAATACCATGCTCGCTGACGTAACGTTGTGCTGCATCTAGGTACATTGCTTGAATTTCTAAAGCACGAATGGTTTTACCGTTGCGAAGGCCCAACACTGTTGTGAAATCAATGTCATGACTGACTTGATGCATTGCCTGGACTGGGTCAAATAGTTGCAAATCCCAATTGAGGAAATTGTCTTCAATCATGCTCAAAACAAGTGAGGTCGTACCCATCTTCAAATACGTCGCTCGTTGCGACATGTTTGCATCTCCGACGATGACATGTAGTCGTCGAAAGGACTCTGGATCAGCATGGGGCTCGTCGCGCGTATTGATAATAGGTCGTCTCAGAGTTGTTTCAAGGCCAACTTC
>CANFOW010000008.1 GCA_947448865.1 Actinomycetota bacterium | reverse complement strand
TTCCAGCCATTAGCTGGAACTCCGGGCCAGGTCGCAGAGGATGTCACACCCCTATTCTGCCTTATCCCCATAACAAACTTGTGCCCACATCCCAATAAATGGATGCGGGCACAATGTTTAACGGTTAGCGGTCTTACAACCACCGAATCGGGCTTATGCAGCACCGATTTCAAAGCGAGTGAACGAGGTCACCGTGGTGCCGGCTTCGTCCAAGATCTGCTTAACAGTCTTTTTGCTGTCCAAAACCGAGGTCTGCTCGAGCAAAACGTTGTCCTTGAAGAACGAGTTCACGCGACCTTCCACGATCTTTGGCAGTGCAGCTTCTGGCTTGCCTTCTTCCTTGGCAGTCTCTTCGGCGATGTGCTTTTCCTGAGCCACAACATCCGCAGGAACTTCTTCGCGAGTCAGGTAACCAGGACGCATTGCAGCAATCTGTTGCGCAATGCCCTTTGCAGCATCGGCACTACCAACGAACTCGACCAGGACACCAATGACTGGTGGCAAGTCAGACGCCCGACGGTGCAAGTACACAGCGGTTTCGCCATGGTGAATTGCAGTGCGACCGAGTTCAATCTTTTCGCCGATGACGCCGGCCATCAGTTCAATTTCTTCACCAATGGTTTTGCCGTTAGCAAGATTCAGGTTTAATACAACGTCGCGATCGGCCGATCCAGTTGACTTCACAAGAGATGCGATTTCAGTAGCAAGCTTGACGAAATCTTCATTCTTTGCAACGAAGTCAGTTTCACACAACAGTTCGATGAGCGCGCCAGATTCGTGAGCCACAACGCCAACTGATGTTTCGCGCTCAGCGCCACGCTTTGCAGCCTTTGCAGCACCAGAGATGCGCAAAATTTCAATAGCTTTCTCGAAGTCGCCATTTGCTTCTTCGAGAGCCTTCTTGCATTCCATCATGCCTGCGGAAGTTGCATCGCGCAGCTTCTTAACGTCAGCAGCAGAGATAGACATAAGTAATCCTTTTATGTTGTTTTTATGAGTACGTAGATTGTGAGACGAATCTGTGTTGGCTGGCACACACCAGCCAACACAAAAATGTTAGAACTTATTCAGCAGCAGGAGCTTCGGTGGCTGCCGGAGCTTCGGTGGCTGCCGGAGCTTCAACAGCTGCGTCAGCGGAACCTTCGAGAAGTTCCTTTTCCCATTCGGCTAATGGCTCAACTTCAGATGTTGCATCTTTTTCTGCAGCACCGGAACGAGCAATCAGACCTTCGGCAACTGCATCTGAGATCACCTTGGTCAACAAGCCAACGGCGCGAAGTGCATCGTCGTTTCCTGGAATTGGGAAGTCAACAACATCTGGGTCACAGTTGGTGTCAAGAATTCCGATAACAGGAATGTTGAGCTTGTGAGCTTCGCCAACTGCAATGTGTTCCTTGTTGGTGTCAACAACCCAAATTGCACTTGGAAGTTTGTACATGTCGCGAATACCAGTCAGAACGAGTTCCAACTTTTCTTTCTCGCGACGAAGAACTAGCAGTTCCTTCTTGGTCAAGCCTGATGCTGCAACGTTGTCGAAATCGATTTGCTCGAGTTCCTTCATACGCGCAATACGCTTTGACACAGTCTGGAAGTTAGTCAGCATGCCGCCGAGCCAACGGTGGTTCACATATGGCATGCCCACGCGTGCTGCTTCTTGAGCAATCGCTTCTTGAGCTTGCTTCTTGGTGCCAACGAAAAGAATCGTTCCACCTTTAGAAACGGTTTCGCGAACGAAATCGTATGCACGATCGATGTATGCAAGCGACTGTTGCAAATCGATGATGTAAATGCCATTGCGCTCTGTGAAAATAAAGCGCTTCATCTTTGGATTCCAGCGACGAGTCTGGTGACCGAAGTGGACACCGTTCTCGAGTAGCTGACGCGTCGAAATGACGGCCATGGTCATACTCCTTTTATTTGGGACGGCTTTCGCAATCCCCATTACGGTTGTGTGCCGACACTTATGTGAGGGCCCTAAGGTTCTGGGACTCCGTCCGCCTTGTTGCCAAGGACCGATGGTCTGGATGTCACCGTTTGTGAACCTGTGATGTCACCTATTTCTAGGTGCAGACCCCATTCTAGAGGGTTTTTGAGAGGTGCTCGAACCACGGGACCCGTCCACATCGGCCTCGGTTCACCGTGTAGTTAGCTCAATCAGACGGGTGCCGTCGTGGTTGGGTCAGCTCTGTGTGCATACTCGTCCACATCGGCCCCGGATCACCGTGTAGTTAGGTCAATTGGCTTGGGTGTGCCTACTCGGGCTAAACCTTCCCCATGGTTTGTTCCCTGCCCCGAGTTCGACGCTATGTGCGCAGGTTTTTCCGCGTTCTGAGTACCTTGGGAATCATTGGGATTTGCCTTGTGGCGCCACGAAATGCCAGCCCGGTTTTGGCAGATCCAATATGGAGCTGGCCACTGGCAGGGCCGCGACACGTGAGTCGCGGATTTAATCCCCCAGCCCAAAACTGGCTAGTCGGACATCGCGGAGTGGATCTGCCCGCATCGCAGGGCGACTCCGTATTCAGTGCTGGCTCGGGAACTGTGACATTTGCTTCCGTGCTCGCAGGCCGCGGCGTTGTTGTGGTCACTCACGGGTTGCTTCGTACAACGTATGAACCTGTTGCAGCCTCGGTTGCCGTTGGGCAAACAGTGCGAAGTGGTCAGATGATCGGCACGCTTCAGCCTGGCGTCAGTCACTGCTCCGTAAATCACACCGTCACGTGTTTGCATTGGGGCTTGCTTCGAGGACGGGTGTACATGAATCCACTGAGTCTCGTTCAGGTGAGATTACTTCCGTTGTACTCAGCTCAGTAGCGCGTTAGGGATTTGGTGTTGGGTGTTTCGCAGTCGGAAATCGGAGTTAGGCGTGAGGTGTTAGGTGTTTCGCAATCGGCGTTAGGCCGTACTTTTCGCAATCGGCAATGCGCACGAGACATTAGGCGCGAGGATGTGCCTGCTCAAAAACGGCACGCAGTCGTTCCGCAGATACATGCGTATATAACTGTGTGGTTGACAAACTTGCGTGACCGAGAATTTCTTGCACGGTACGAATATCAGCACCGCCTTCAATTAAATGCGTTGCGGCCGAATGACGAAGTCCGTGCGGACTGATGTTAGGCATGCCGCTCAAACTGTCGATCACTTCTTGGACCATGGTGCGCACTACTCGCTGGTCTAAGCGTTTACCACGTGCGCCTAAGAACACTGCTTGTCCGCTAGCGGCAGTGGCCAACGCCGGTCGAGCAAGTTTCAGATAACGGGTTACAGCGCTGTCGGCAATCAAACCGAAAGGAACAACTCGTTCTTTGTTGCCTTTGCCTAACACGCGAATTGTGTTTCGCGAATCATCAATGTCCGCGAGATTCAACCCAACAAGTTCACCTACGCGAATTCCGCTTGCGTAGAGCAACTCGAGAATTGCTTGATCGCGAACATGAACTGGGTCGTTGTCATCTGCGCGCACTGCCACGCGATCCATAACTGCGGTTGCTTGCTCTTGTGCGAGCACGTGTGGCAATCGCTTCGGAACTTTCGGGATGACTAATCCAGATGCTGGATCGTGCTCAATGTGACCTTGCGCAGTAACCCACGCGAAAAACAATCGGATTGATGTGGCTCGTCGAGCAATAGTTGCTGGGGACAACCCCGAAGTTCTTTGCGATGCGAGCCACCCACGCAACTCCATGATTCCGATGTCATCAATGCGATTACATCCACGAGTGCGCGCGAACTCAAAAAGATTCGCAAGATCCTTGCTGTAGGCAGCTACGGTATTCGCAGATCTACCGAGTTCCAATCGCACATACTGACCAAAGCGTTCAGCAAACGCTTCACAATCGGCCAGTTGTTCACTCACACCTCTACCGTGACAACCTGCGCGACGAATTGCAAGCACATTACGCGAGTGTGGCGGTAAACCTTATTGACAGAAAGTCTGAATCTTCAGCATGTCTACAACCAGTGCCTTTTCAATCGCAATCGTTGCATTACTGAAGTCACTTGCATCAAGGGCAGCGCGGAGTTTTCCAGCATCAGTCGACATGCTGGTGAACCAAGCGGCGACCTCGGGCTGGTTGGCTTCAGCCGCTTTTGCTGCCCAAGCATCGGTTGCACTCGTGAGCGCTGTAATCGCGTCGGCCACACTGGTGGTTGTGCCCATTCCCTGAATAGCTTGTGCAACAGACGAAATTTCATCAGTCACCGCCTTGCACACAGTTGCATCGACCTTCTGTGACGCCGTCGTGGGATTGGCGCTCGATTGCGATGTAGTGCTCGCCTTTGGCGTTGAACTACATCCAACTAGAGCCAATGTGGCAATAAGTGCAATCGCTACCTTTTTCATACTGACGACCTTAGTGAACACCTGCCATTTGTTGAAATCTGAGCAACGATGTCCTTGCCCAAGATACTGACTGCGCATCCTAAGAAACGATTTCCGTTTACAGAGTCAGGAACCCAGATAATTCACTTCGGATTACAAGCCACGACTCGCTAGTAAAAGTCAGGTACCGGTTGGCTTAGCCGTCCAACCGTGATCGCAACGAATGAGATAACCGCGCAATTCAAGCAACGTAACTACGCCAACAACCTCGTGCGATGACATGCGAGTATCTAGCCCAGCGATGAGATGCTCCAATGTCAATTCCCTTCCTCGGCACAATTCAATGACAAGGCGTTCGTTTTCTGACAATTCATTCGGTGCGCCACCATACTGAGCAACAATCGAGTCGATACTTGGAGCAATGTTCATCACGCCACGACGGATTGCTTCATGAACTCCTGCAGATGCTGCACTAGAGATCTGACCAGGGATTCCCCATACTGTGCGCCCAAGATCACTTGCCCAGTTACTCGTCGAGAGCGAACCCGATCGAAGCGCCGCTTCAACAACAACTGTGTGCGAACTCAGCGCAGCAATAAGTCGATTACGAATCAAGAAAAGATGCTTGTGTGGCTTTGTTCCTGGCGGTGACTCGCTCATAAGCAAGCCAGATTCGGCGACGCGCTCAAGTAAACCGGCGTGTGCAGCGGGATATGACACGTCAATCCCACAAGCAAGCACGGCAACCGTTGGCCCGCTTGCGGCAAGCGCGCCGCGATGCGCAGCTGCATCAATTCCGTAGGCGGCTCCGGAAACAACCGCAATGTTGTGTTGTGCGCAAGCAGATGCAAGTTCGATTGCAACCCGCTCGCCGTACGCCGTTGCAGCCCGCGCTCCCACAATAGACACCATGCGATCACCAACAGTGTCCAACGATAAAGAGCCACGACACCACAAGCCGATCGGAGCAGACAAGTCGAGGTCTTCACATTGACTCGGCCATTCGTCATCACCCGGAATGACATATCTCCACGTGTCAGGCATTGTCAGGAGCAGCTTGTCGGCTTTTTGCAACGCAACCTGAATGCGATCACACACACTTGTCGGACCCAGACCCTCGCGCCATCGATCGACTGCTTGTTCGATGCCGTACGTAGCAATGTCAGTCATCACTCGTTCATCCGCAGGCGTTGAAGCTAGCGAGGCAGCCAGACGTAAAAGTCGCTCGCGGTTTCGTTCGTCATCCGCCATCGTGTAACCACGCGTCGAATTCGACGCAGAAATGTGAAGTCCGTTTTTGCTTGTCGCTTCAGTCACTTGGTATTTGCTCACCGCTTCAGTCACTCGGGTTTCACTTAACCCTTCGATCTCTTCGTCCTCGGGCAACGAGTGCGAAGCATTTGAACGTTGTGGCACAGTCATGCAGCCATCCATGCGCCGTTACCGTCTCTGAAAGACAACGCCTGTGCAACGTCGTTCACACTGGGACGAGCATGGCCATTCAGATCTGCGATTGTCCATGCGATTCGAATAACGCGGTCAATGCCTCGAGCAGACAATCCTGTGACATCTCGTGCGAGCAATGCATGTGCCTCGGGCTCCATTGGAAACTCTCGACGTAACACTGGCCCAGGAATATGTGCATTCAGCAAAGTTGGCTTGTCGCGAAACCGGAAGGAACTTCGATCCCGGGCTTCCTGAACACGTGCAGCCACAACTGCACTTGATTCTGGTTCGGGTGTGGATGCATCTAAGTCAACGATGCTGGGTTTCTCCAACGTCACACGTAAATCAATGCGATCTAAGAGCGGTCCAGAGATTCGTGAAATGTAACGTCGCCGTACAGGTGGCGAGCAACTACACAGTGTTCCTGTGCCAACAAACTTTCCACACGGACATGGGTTTGATGCTAAAACTAATTGAAATCGAGCAGGTAGCTCCGACGTGAACCCTGCCCGCGACACTGTAACGGAACCGGACTCGAGAGGTTGCCGAAGAGCATCTAGCACAACACGATCGAACTCGGCCGCTTCGTCAATACACAGCACACCGCCATGCGCCATTGATGCAATTCCGATACGTACCTGATGTGCACCACCGCCAATCATTGCAGCGACCGTGGCCGAGTGATGAGGTGCTTGAAACGGCGGTACTCGAACTAATCCCGTGCCCGCTTCGAGTTTGCCCGCAACTGAGTGAATTGCTGTGACTTCAACGGCTAGGTCATCATCGAGTGGAGGCAGTATTCCTGGGAGTCGTTCGGCAAGCATGGTTTTACCTACGCCGGGACTTCCAAGAAACGCAATGTGATGACCACCGGCTGCGGCTATTTCGAGCGCGTGACGAGCAAGGACTTGTCCTCGAACATCCTTTAGATCAGGAACGACCATCGTGTGCGGCTTTGTTGAAACAACGTCGAAGTCGGGCAGCTCTTCCCCGCGCATGATGGCAATCGCGTCACTCAGACTCGACACTCCAACAACAGATAATTCCGGGACTAGCGTGGCTTCGGCCACTTGGGTATGCGGCACGAGAATTCGAGAGAACCCAGCGCGATGAGCCGCCAGCGCAGCGACTAACACTCCACGTACCGGATTCACTCGGCCATCAAGTGTCAGTTCTCCAATGCACACGACATCTTGTGGCTCGGGTATCGCACCATGAGCCGCCAAGATCGACAGTGCGATACCCAAGTCCAATGTTGCTCCGCGTTTATGTACCGAAGCAGGTGACAGTCCCACAGTGATACGGCGTTCCGATGGCCATGGGAGCTGCGAATTCTGAATTGCAGCTCGAACACGATCACGTGATTCGCCAACTGCAGTGTCTGCTAAACCCACAATCGTCATGCCAGGCAAACCTTGAGCTAAGTACGCCTCAATTTCGACAACGAGTCCTTCTATTCCCGAGATGACAATTCCATGAGCGCGAGCCAATGTCATAAAACGACCCTTGTGATTCGTGAGTTGGGACATGTGGTCAAGCGACCAAGAATGAACGTCGCAGTTTGTTGCACGCGAGCAACTGTCATATGTCGATGCCCGTTATATGTGAAACGTTATGTTGCGTCGGAGATTGATATAAAACGCTCAAGACATCGAAACGCATTCCCGAGTAACGCACATGATGTGCAGCAAGCCACGTCAATGCGCTCGCCCGCATGTGTTCCCGCTTGGTTGCAGTTACTGCTTCGGCAGGACTTCCATATGTTTCGCTGCGACGTGTTTTCACTTCACAAAACACTAAGGTGCGGTCGTGACGTGCGACGATGTCGAGTTCGCCTGAGGATGATCGCCAATTGCGATCAAGAATGACGTAATCATTTGCGCGCAGGAATGACACTGCGAGGTCTTCACCGATTTGTCCGAGTTCTTTGTTTGACATAGCCACGGAGAAACTGTGTCGTGAAGTTAATGCACAACAAATTGAGTGGAGTGAAATGTAGATGGGTTTTTAGTGTGGACGAGCCGATGGGGACCAATACCCCCCGCATTGGTCCCCATCGCGTCTTCATGTGACTAGCCGTGAGTCGCTAGTCACGCTTTCTTAGTGGTTGCCGCCACTATTGCCGTGGCCACCTTCGCCTGAGCCACATAGCCCAGGACGTGAATGACCTTCAGTGGATGTAACTCCGCTTGAATTGTTGGCAATCTCAACTTTTCCGTCGTAGTGGAAATACACAGGTGTGATACCTGAGTTGTCCACTGCTGAAATGCAGTAGCTCGCATGTGTGTGACGGTTTCCGGCACGTACGTTCCATGAGATTTCTGTGACTGTCGAGTTCAGGTACGTCAGCACTGTTGTCTCTGAAGCATTCGCTGCAGCTGCAGCGGAAGTAACATCGCCGGTACCCACAACGCTTCCCGCAATGATTGCGGCATCGAGTGACGATGATGCCGCCGACAATGCGCTATCAATTGCAGTCGGAACTGTGTCGGAAGGATTATTGATGTCTGCACAAGCACCAGCGGTTACACGACGCACACCATCACTGTTCAAGATTTTCTTGTCTCCGTGTTGACGAGCGTCGTGACCTGGGCGTGGTGCCAGACGTACTTTAAAGAGCACCAGACCAGCTGGGTCTACGGTTCCGTCGATGCAACCTTGGACAGGTGCAACTGTTGCATCCCAAGACACATGCTTGATTGCGTCGGCTGCTGGTGCTACGGGTGCGACCACTGTCGTGACAGATGGCGCACTCGGAAGAGTTGCCTGAGTTCCTGTTCCCGTGACATCACCTGCGGTGATACCAGCGGCGAGATAGTCAGCCGCGGTGCGCAAAGTATCGAAGAGTGCGAGTTCTTCAGCAGTTGGAGCAACGTGCTCACTGTCGTCTGATGTTGTATCAGCCACGTCAGCGCCGTCCTGATTGAAATCAGCAGCTGACACGTGATTTACATCAGCGCCTGATCCACCAGCAACGGTGTCCACACCGTCGTTGCCATCAAGATCATCGGAACCAGTTCCGCCTTCGAGGCTGTCGTCACCGTCGCCACCTTCAAGAGTGTCATCGCCCGAGTCGCCATTAATTGCATCGGCGCCAGCTCCACCTGAAAGCACGTCAGCGCCAGTTCCGCCACTCAATGTGTCATCCTGTGCATCGCCTGTGATGGTGTCATTTCCAGAGTTACCCGACTCAACATCGTCGCCGTCGCCACCCGAGATAACGTCTGCGCCAGATCCGCCGTTGATGACGTCGTTACCTCCAAAACCAAAAATCTTGTCCTTACCGGACCCACCATTGATGGTGTCTACACCCGCGGAACCGCAAATGATGTCGTTACCGCCACGCGCGTTAACAGTATGTGCGCCGGACCCTGTTACCACGATGACATCGCGATGATTCGTTCCGCGAATAGATGATGCGCCCGAAACGATTGTCGCCTTTTTGCCATCGCAGGTCGGCGTTGCAGCGTTAGCTACTGTTGATTGGGTTGCGATCACACCGAGCACCAAGCTCGCTGTCAGAAGTTGCTTCTTCATGTTCCCTCCCACAGCCCGCCAGTGTGGAGGGCATGGAAATGAAACTACGGAAGTGATTTCCTATTTTTGGTTAGTAATTTTCACAGGCCAATCCAAAATTTCACAAGACAATCCAAGAAAGATACAAATCTTTTGGTGCGAATTTTTAGTTACGGCAAATCCATATCGGGCTTTGCTAATTCTTCGACATTCACATCTTTAAATGTCAACACACGTGCTTGTTTAACGAAACGAGCTTGACCGTAGAGGTCCCAAACCCAAGCGTCAGCCACACGCACATCAAAGTACACATCGCCTGATTCGTTAGTTTTGACGTCGACTTCAACGCCATTGGCTAGATAGATTCGGCGATCAGTGTGAACAATGTATTTGAACAGATGAACAAGGTCTCGGTATTCGCGATACAGCTCAAGCTCGAGTTCGGTCTCGAAACGCTCTAGGTCATCTGCGGACATATATGTAGCCTATGCGTCCATTGTCGGAAGGTTCCATGACCTGCGGTGATGAATTGTTGTGCCGTGGCGACGAATCGCTTCCATGTGGATCGCGGCTCCATAGCCCACATTGCCATCCCACCCATACAGCGGGAATTCTTGGGCAAGTTCGCGCATGTAGTTGTCACGCTGAACTTTAGCCAGAACGCTTGCCGCCGACACCACAGCACAATGTGCATCAGCCTTGACCTTCATAGTCACAGGTATCTCAACAGGGTCTAACCCCAAATCCCCGTCCCCGCTGAACAAGTCGCTTTTTGGCGTCGCAATCCAGTTGTGCTTGCCATCTAAAATCACGTGGCTAGGCTTCACCGTTAACTCGGCATGAGCACGAAGCCATGCCAACCGCAATGCATTCACAATCCCAATTGCGTCGATCTCTTCTGACGTCGCGCTACCAAGTGCGTATTCAGTCACCCACCGTTCAACTGCAGGAATGATTGCAACGCGTGCGGGTCGTGTCATGTCTTTACTGTCGCGAAGTCCATCCGGAATGAGTGGAACTGGCTGAGTAATGACTGCAATCCCGATTGTGACTGGTCCTGCGAGAGCGCCGCGCCCAACTTCGTCCACGCCACCGATTGCGGTGTATCCCTGTGCAAAGAGCTCGTTCTCTAAGTCAAGAGTGGGAGTAATCATGCGGCGCACCGAGGCACTAGTTTTCGATGCCGCCCATGCGACTCAATGGCCACACCTTCACTGAGACGCGACCGACAACATCCTTTATAGGAACCATGCCGTTGTTGAGTTCAAGATGAAACCGCGAGTCTTCAGAATTTCCACGGTTATCGCCCATCACAAAAACGTAACCTTCAGGAACTAAAACGTCGAAGGTAATTTGATCTGTTGGACTTCCAGACTTGATGTACGGCTCGTCTACGCCAGTTCCATTGACTTCAATACGGCCTTGCGCATCACAGCATTTAATTTTGTCGCCGCCAACACCGACAACTCTTTTCACAAGATCGTTACCAGAGTTCGATGGAACAATGCCCACAAATTGCAACACGCGACCAACAGGTGTGTCATACGGATTTGGAAAACCGTCGCCGAGCCATTGACCTGGGTCATGGAACACAATGACATTGCCACGATGAATGCCCGTGATTTTTGTTGAAATCTTCGACACAATTATGCGGTCGTTTTTTAGCAACGTATTTTCCATAGATTCACTGGGCACATAAAACGCCTGAATCAAAAAAGTTCGCACAAGAACAGATAGGACGAGCGCAGTACCGACGACCGTGACAAACTCACGAATCAAACTTGGCTTCTTGCCACTCATGCGTTCTCAGTTCTTTCTATAAGCCACTGCGCTTATGCGATGTCTTCCCATTCTCTATGACAGCCGTGTGGGTCAGCGCACCCGCCACGCAAAAAGAATGGGACCCCGAAGGATCCCATTCTCATAAAGTCGACATCGACTAGATGTTGTCGCGCTTCTCGCGGATCTTTGCCTTCTTGCCGCGAAGCTCGCGCAAGTAGTACAACTTGGCGCGACGCACATCGCCACGGCTGACCAGTTCGATCTGCTCAACGATTGGTGAGTGCAATGGGAAAGTACGTTCTACACCGGTACCGAAGCTGACCTTACGCACAGTGAACGTTTCGCGAACGCCACCATTTTGGCGACGGATGACAACGCCTTGGAAGATCTGGATACGGGAACGGGTGCCTTCAATGACGCGAACGTGAACCTTGATGTTGTCACCAGGACGGAAGTTCGGGATATCGGTACGAAGGGATGCAGCATCCACGTCGTCTAGAAAATGCATTATTGCTCCAAGAGACTTTGCGCCACAGATCGAAGGCCTCGATAAAGGGTCTTGCCGATTGAGTATTGTCGCCGTTACTGGTTTTTCCTCTGTGGCAGATTAACCAAGCGCAACGAGTCTTATTGTGTCACGAACGGCTCAACCGAGCCAAATTGGTTGTTTATCCCAACAGGTCTGGGCGGTTTTCCTGGGTTCGAGCCACAGCCTGGTCGTGACGCCAGGCGGCAATCTTTGCGTGATCCCCGGAAGTCAGAACAGTTGGAACATCGAGTTCGCGCCACACCGGCGGGCGTGTGTACACCGGTCCTTCGAGCAGGTTTTCCATGTGACCAGGCGCGAATGAATCATCCACGACGCTTTCGCGATTACCTAAGACCCCAGGAACTAACCGAGCAATTGCTTCAACCATCACCATGACGGCAACTTCCCCGCCAGCCAGTACATAGTCGCCAATCGATAACTCCATGACGCGCATGCGAGTCGAGTAATGCGTAGCCACTCGCGAATCAATACCTTCATACCGACCGCAGGCAAACACGATGTGTGAAGCCTCCGCTAGTTCTTGAGCAACCGCTTGCGTGAATCGTTTGCCCGATGGCGTCGGGATGACAAGCACTGTGTCTGGTGTGACCAGGTCATCTAGCATGTCGCCCCACGGTTCAGGCTTCATGACCATTCCCGGACCGCCACCATACGGAGCGTCATCAACCGTGTTGTGTTTGTCGTAAGTCTTATCTCGAAGGTCATGCACTTTAATTGCGATGACGCCATCATCAATGGCTTTGCCCAATAGCGAGAGTTGCAAAGGTGCGAGGTATTCAGGAAACACAGTGACGATGTCGAAATTAAGCATCGGTGTCACCATCAGTGTCTGATTCATCAGCATCAGAATCTGGACTGGATTGCGACTCGTCGTCGCGAAGAACAATTGCCTCAGCTTCATTCAGTAGCCCAGGTGGAGGCGTAATCGTCATCGTGCCAGCAACAACATCAATTGTTGGCACCATCTCGTTCACAAATGGAATCATCGCCTCGGGCAAACTATCGCGCTTCACAATGACAAGGTCCTGCGAAGGCAGATGAACCATTTCAGACACAACGCCAACGACATCGCCATTGGTTAAGACAACTGTCAGCCCAACGAGTTGGTGGTCGTAATACTCATCAGGATCTTCTGGCAGTGCCTGCGGATCAACATCCATTGTCAGTTCGCTGCCTTTGAGTGCTTCAGCTGCCGTGCGATCATCGATGCCAACAAAATGAACGACCAGCCGCCCACTGTGCCACTTGGAAGTAGCGACAGTTAGCGACTGGTCGTTCGACATCATTAATGTCTGGCCTGGTGCAAAACGCTCATCAGGTGAATCGGTAAACGGTTCTACGAAAAGATCCCCACGAACTCCGTGAGCCCGTCCGATTCGCCCGACAACGAGCAACATGAATTAGCGCTCGTCGACGTCGAGAATGTCGATGCGCACATTGCCCTTGTCGGACAATGCGTTCACGACAGTGCGTAATGCAGACGCAGTGCGTCCAGCCTTACCGATGACGCGTCCCATATCTTCGGGATTCACTTTGACTTCCAGAGTGACACCGCGGCGATTATTTTGCTTCACCACAACATCGTCTGGATGGTCAACGATTCCACGAACGAGATGCTCTAACGTCTCGTCAATCATGCTTAAGCCTCTTCAGTTACTTCTGCAGCAACTTCAACTGCTTCGTCAGTAGCTTCAGCAACAGTCACAACAGCGTCAACTGCAGTTTCGACTGCCTCTTCTACCGCTTCAACAACTGGAGCTTCTTCAGCTACAACTTCTTCGACAACAGCGGCAACCTTAGGTTCTTCCTTCTTAGGACGAATGGTTGGCGTGCGTGGCTCATCCGCAACAGCAAGAACTGTTGCAGCAAACTTGGTGGTCTTGTCTTCCTTGACTGCCTTGACCCGAAGAGTTCCTTCAGCGCCTGGGAGTCCCTTGAACTTCTGCCAGTCACCAGTGATCTTCAGCAGAACCATGACAGGTTCTGTTGGCTGAGCGCCGACGCCCAACCAGTACTGAGCACGCTCAGAATTAATTTTGATAAGGCTTGGCTCTTCCTTGGGGTGATACAAACCGATTTCTTCGATTGCACGACCATCGCGTGCGGTACGAGCATCCGCTACTACTACGCGGTATTGCGGGTTGCGAATGCTTCCGAGACGCTTGAGCTTGATCTTTACAGCCACGAGTTGAATTTCTCCTGTTTTAGGGGTGAGGCTCACATCATGTGCGAGTGGGGTCGCGGATGATTTGCCTCGATGAATCCGAAAGTTCTGCGGTTAGAGGGCCGGCTCGACTAACGGTTTACTTGGTAAATAATGCCAGAAATGACCACATTCGGGAAATTGAGGGTTTTCTAGCTCAAGAACCCCTTAAATGCATCAGGCAATTTCGTCAGCGTGTCCGCTGGTGGCGGTGTGGGTTCAACATCAAGGCCAGCCGCCTGGGCTGCCCGTTTCGCTGGATTCCCAGACTTCTTGGCACCTTTACTGCTTTTCGCTTTCTTTGCAGGTTGGCTTGGACGCATACCTGGCATACCTGGCATTCCCGGTGGCATGCCTGGCACAGTGCCGCCTTTAGCCATTTGACGCATCATTTTTTGAGCCTGAGTAAACCGCTCAACCAGACTGTTGACATCGCTGACTTGAGTTCCAGAACCGCGAGCGATTCGAGCGCGGCGAGAGCCGTTGAGAACTTTGGGGTCTTCGCGCTCGCCTGGCGTCATTGACGAAATGATGGCTTCGACCCGATCAATTTCGCGTTCGTCAATATTTTCAATCTGTTTCTTCATGTCGCCCATACCTGGCAACATTCCGAGCATCTTGCTCATGGAACCCATTTTGCGCAGTTGCTTCATTTGTTCCATGAAGTCAGTCAGTGTGAAATCTTGTCCGCTTTGAACTTTTTTTGCAAACTTTTCCGATTGATCTTTGTCGAACGTTTGTTCCGCTTGTTCAATCAGCGACAGCACATCGCCCATGTCAAGAATGCGCGATGCCATGCGATCAGGATGGAAAATTTCGAAGTCAGTTAACTTTTCGCCAGTCGATGCATACATGATTGGTTTGCCGGTGACTGTTGCCACCGATAGTGCAGCACCACCTCGAGCATCGCCATCAAGTTTTGTGAGCACGACTGCGTCGATACCAATCTCGTCATTAAATGCAGTTGCTGTTTTCACCGCATCTTGACCAGTCATCGCATCGATGACGAGTAGAACTTCATCAGGGTTGGCTTCGTCGCGAACTTTCTTGAGTTCTTTCATCAAGTCGGCGTCAATAGCAAGGCGGCCCGCGGTGTCGATAATGACAACGTCATGCAACTTGTCTTGCGCGAACTTCATCGCGGCCTTAGTTACCTTGACAGGGTCGCCTACTCCGTTGCCAGGTTCTGGTGCGAACACGAAAGTGTTAGCGTTCTGTCCCACAATTTTGAGTTGATCTACTGCGTTAGGACGTTGCAAGTCCGCAGCAACAAGCATCGGCTGGTGACCTTGAGTACGAAGATGAGCTGCGAGCTTGCCAGCCAATGTCGTTTTACCCGCACCTTGTAGGCCGGCCAACAAAATAACAGTCGGTGGCTTCTTCGCAAGGCGAATACGTCGAGTAGCGCCACCAAGGATTGTGACAAGTTCATCGTTCACAATCTTGATGATTTGTTGAGAAGGGTTCAGCGCCGCAGCTACTTCAGCACCAAGCGCTCGTTCTTTGACACGGGCACAAAATTCGCGAACGACCGGGAGTGCAACGTCAGCATCAAGCAGTGCAATGCGAATTTCACGAACGGTGTCTTCAATGTCTTGCTCAGTCAGTCGGCCTTTGCCACGCAACTGTTTAAACGTTGCGGAAAGTCGATCAGAAAGCGAAGCAAACATAGTGTGCCCATTCTATTGCAGGGCCGTGTGGCACAGGTTAGGCGATTTCGCGCATCGGCGTTGAGACGTGGCTCGCTTGGCTGATAGCGGCCATGACTTCTTGCAGCGCGTTATACGAATGCCCACTCACAAAGGTGTCGACAAACGGCAACGCAGCGGCCATTCCACCGACAAGCGGTTCATACTTTTCGGCAGCCTTGCGGGGATTAACCCAAATGACGTGATGAGCAAGTCGCGAGAGGCGACGCATGGCAACACCAACGACAGCAGGATCGTCTATCTCCCACCCATCAGACACGATCACAACGACTGCGCCGCGCGCCACACCACGTTGACCATGGTCGCGCAGGAAGGTCATCAACGCCTGACCGATACGTGTACCACCCGACCAATCCGGGGTGTGCTCAGATACTTTGCGGTATGCCTGGTCAGGCTTTCCAGTAGCTAAGAAGCGTGTCAGTCTCGTTAATCGCGTTGCAAATACAAACGCTTCTGCATTGAGTGCCTTCACTGCGCCAAGCATCAGATGTAGATACACCCGCGCATATGGCTCCATGGAACCCGATACATCAGCAATGAGAACGACGCGACGAGGTCGGTCCCGACGTTTGCGGACAATAACGTTTACTGGATCTCCAGCGGTGCGAAACGAGTGCCGCACAGTCGCACGCATATCAACTCGAGTGCCTTGATGATGCCGAACACTGCGTCGACTTGGGCGGCGCGGCGGCAAGAGCGGTAAGCGAGACACCAAAAGCGCAATCAGGTCTAGTTCTTCTTGTGAGCAAGCTGCAAAATTGCGTTCCTTCAAAAACTCATCATCACTCACAGCCGTCAAGAGGGACGGTGGATCATCCTCGTCCATACTCTGGTCCTCAGATTGCTCACCGGGAGTGGACGAGGAATTCATAGATGGAGTGTTATTTTCTTGAGCTTCGTTTTCAGGATTCGCCTTTAACGAGTCTCCTGACTCACGCGATTTCGATTCAGCAGGTTGCGACTCCCCGCTGTCGGTATCACCGTAATCAACTACACCTTGGAACACCTGATCGAAAATATTGTCGTAGATTGTGACGTCTTCTCGACACGATGTCAGTGTGACCCGTCCTGCCCAATACAACTGGGATACGTTTCGAGGATTTACCGCTAAGACTGCTTGGGTAAACCGCGTGCGTCGTTCAGGTGTTGCCGGAAGTCCGGCACTATGTAGCGCCTGACCAAATGCAGCCATGATCTCAGCAAGATCAGCCACTTACAACCCAGTCAAGTCCGCGTTCAATTGCCAGGTCATGATCTTCGCGGTATTTCAATACACTGCCTAAGGTTTGCTCCGCATCAGATACCGTCACCTTGTCCAAGCCGAGCATCATGGCCGCTTTAATCCAATCGATTGCTTCGGCGATACCAGGTTGCTTTTGCACATCAAGAGTCCTAAGACGTTGCACTGCGCCAGCAATTTGTTCGGTCAAGTTCATGGTCGCAGCAGGTACCCGCGAGCGAATGATCGCCGTTGCCTGATCGATGCTTGGATAATCAATCCAGTGATATAAACAACGACGCTTCAACGCGTCATGTAAATCACGTGTGCGATTCGACGTCAAGATCACAATCGGTGGAACTTTTGCATGAATCGTTCCAAGTTCTGGAATTGTTACTGTGCCTTCGGCCAGGAGTTCAAGGAGAAACGCTTCAAACTCTTCATCGGCGCGATCAACCTCATCTATTAACAAAATCGCTGGTTGTGGTCCCGCATGCTCGATTGCCGCCAACAGTGGGCGTTCAACGAGATAGTCACGCGTAAAGAGCGATTCCTCTGTCAGCGCCTTGCCTGAGGATTCAGCCACTCGAATGCCGAGAAGCTGACGCGGATAATTCCATTCGTACAATGCTTCAGATGCATTAATGCCTTCGTAACACTGCAGTCGAATGAGCGGTGTGTCCAGAAGTTCTGCTAACGACTTAGCAGCCTGTGTCTTGCCGACACCTGCTTCGCCTTCAAGCAACAAAGGCTGTGGCAATTTCATCGCCAAGAAAAGTGCCGTAGTTAAACCTTCATCCGCAACATAGCCATGAGCGACAAGACGTGCCCGAAGATTTTCGGCAGTGGTGATGTCGGTCAACGAAGTCATGACGAAACAAATGCACCAGGATTAGCGCTGTATGCCTTCAAGCATCCAGACGCACAGAACCACACGGTCACGTCGTTAAAGTCTGCGTGAATAGATTCGGGAATCATGGCAACGCTCATGCCACACACGGGATCGATTGCGGTGTCGCACACAATTTTTGGTGTCTCGGGCTTTGTAGCGCTACTCATCGTTTGAACTATGTGAGCCAGAATCGAAATCGCAACACCATCGGGAGTGCGAGCACCTATGTCAAGCCCAGCCGGTGAATGGATGAGTGCTTTCTGATCATGTGACAGGTCCAGCATTTCAATCACAGCTGTTCCACGTTTGCGACTTGCGACAAGTCCAACGTAAGGAACACCGGCACGCACGGCGGCTTCGAGCAACATGCCTTCATCGTCGCGACCATGTGATGCAACAACGACGGCAGTTGCACCATTGATGTCGACTTCAGGTGACCATTCGCGTAATTCAAACCCAGCAGCAGGAGCAATCTTCATTAACGATCCCGAAATTGGACTTTCACCTAACACGGCAATAAGTGGCGAAGGCAAAATTGGCTCCAAGAAAATTTCTAAAGTGCCCCCAGAAAGGCACGCATTGTGAACAGTCTTTTTTCCAGATTGTGCAGGCTCTGGCATTGGCGAAATACGCAACAGCATTGCTTCACCGGCGCCGAGAACTTCAAGGCTTTGTTGGCGCACAGTTGATTCAGCACACGAGCCTCCAACGAATCCTTCGATGGATCCATCGGCCATGATGAGTGCTTCATCGCCAGGCTTTGCCGACGTCGGCTTTTCTGCGAGCACTACGCGGGCATGAACGTACGGCGTCCGAGTCTCATTAAGACTCACTAGTCGTTCGTTCAAAACCTTAGGCATATGTGTCTCCCTTACTGGCAATTATGCGCCTATTTCAGGGCGATAGCGACCCGAACAACGGCCGCATGTTCCTATAAATACGGGTAAAAACTAGGTAAGCGCCTTATAGACGAAGTAAGCAACGACAACCCCGATGACAATCGGAATGAGTCGCTTGAGCACAGGAGCACCAGCTACTGCGCCGATGTTGATAGCGTCAGCGGCCTTGATTGGTGTTGGCGCGACAACTGCGGGCTGGTCTGAAGTTGAGCTTGTGGATTTCGATGAGGCTTCGCTAGGAGAACCAGCAGAGATTAACTGCTCAAGATTTCCAGCGAACTGACCAATGATGCGTCCAGCAACGTCCTGCATCACCCCACGTCCGAATTGAGCTGGCTTACCAGTGATTGCTAGGTCAGTAGTGACATCCACGCGAGTGACTTGCTCAGATTCAACAACAAGTTGCGTAATCACATTTGCTTGCGCTGTGCTGGTGCCTTTTGTTTCACTACCGGAGGCTGCAATCACTGCGCGATGGTTAGCTTGATCTTTTTCAGTGAAGGAGGCTACTCCGCCGTACACCATTGTGACTGGACCAAGTTTGATTTTGACTTGGCCCTTGAAAGTGTCGCCTTCAACGCTGGTCAGCGTTGCACCTGGCATACACAGCGCAATGCGCTCGACGTCAAGCAACGTGCTCCACGCAGTCTCAATATCTGAAGGGACCGTAAACGAATGTTCGAGTTCCACTGTGTGACACCCTTTCCACGACGACCTTCTCATTATCGGGTGTGCAACAGAAGCGTTCAAGCGTTATCGGATGGAAAGGTATGCAAAAGGGGCAAGAATTGCACATCGATGCCCTAGCGTGCCAACTCTCGCGGCTCGTGATCACAACGTATTACCTGCTTGACCACACGGACTACCTGCTTGACCACACGGACTACCTGCTTGACCACACGGACTACCTGCTTGACCACACGGACTACCTGCTTGACCACACGGACAGCAAGGATGAGCGCAGCAGATACAGGACAGTCAGAGAAATCGCGATGAGAACTGCGCTTAAGGCATACGCGTTAGGGAGATCTGACTCAAGTGCAACATAAACCTGCATCGGAAGAGTGCGGGTGACTCCTGGAAGTGAGCCAGCAAACGTCAATGTCGCACCAAACTCCCCAAGAGCGCGAGCCCAAGCAAGCGTGGCACCTGTGATCACTGCGTTGCGGCTCTGAGGCAAAGCGATACGCCAAAAAATGTCACTCGCGTCTGCCCCATCTGTTGTTGCCGCTTCTTCAATTTCGAGAGGCAGTTGCCGAAAGGCTGCTTCGACGACAAGAACCACAAATGGCATTCCGACGAAAAGACCTGCGACCACCACCGCAATCGTGGTGAACGGCATCGACCAGCCAGTGAGTTGGTACAGCGATCGACCAAGGATTCCATTGCGCCCCATGAGCACGAGTAATGCCAGGCCAGCCACAGTAGGCGGAAGGACTAAAGGTGATGTCACCCATGGTCGTAATAGTTTCGCAACTCGCTGGTTTCCTCGGGCAAGCACCCACGCCAAAGGAACACCGAGCAGAACTGCAAGAATCGCCGAGACTACCGATGTTTCAAGGGACAGGACGAGAGCTTTCTTGCTGTCCTCGGTTGAGAGTTGCTGCAGCAATCCAGCCCATGGGACTCGCCACAACAATCCTAGAATCGGAAGCAGCAGCACCGCACTCGCGATCACTGCACAGACGACTACGCCACGGCTCACTGTTCGTTGTCGAATAGCAGACATCAGTATCTACTCACTGTCGCCGATGAAACACATGACTGCATCAGGCGAACTTATTGCGGCACAACGAGATTAAATCCCGCAGCAGAAAATGCTGCTTGACCATCTGGGCCAAGTAGGTAAGCAATAAATTCCGTAGCTATTGAATCAGCGCCATCAACTTCACCGATCTGATAAACCGTTGTTGCTGATGCTGAGTCAGCGAATGCGATTTCAGATAGTTCTTGATGTGCCACAACATCGGTGTGATACACAATTGCGGCATCAACTTCGCCGGCAAGTAACTTTGCGAGAACACTCTTAACATCCGGCTCAAGTGATTTCGGAGTTGACGTAACGCCAGCAACTTTTAATGCCTTATCGGCCGCAGCACCACACGGTGCTTCATGTGCACATTGAATCCACGTAATTCGTGGATCGTTCAACAACTGTGCCGCTGTTTTAATCTCAACATATTTTGTTGATGGTTTTGCTACCACCACTTGGTTTGACATAAATGATTGAACATTCTTCATTCGAGCTCCTGCATCAGTCATCGCTTTCACAGATGCCGAGGCAAATACTTGTGCAGGTGCTCCGTTGTTAATTTGTTGCGCAAACGTTGACGATGAACCAAAGCTCAACTCAATGTGAACACCTGCATGGCTCGCTTCAAAGGATTTCGCTAATTCAGTCAGGCTTCCCGTCATGCTTGATGCAGCGAACACAGTGACTGTGTGATCACTTGCAGGAAGTGTCACCTGAACTGACGGTGTGGCTGACTTGTTGTGCTGAGCAAAAACAATTGCACCGAGCGCCAACACAATCGCTAAAACTAAAGCGACAGGCTTCTTCATGATTCGTCCTTTTCTATTCCTACGTTGGTTGCTTTCACCGTTGCGATGGCACGTGATCCCACTTCGAGGTTCAACGCACGAGCGCCGTCTGCAGTAATCAGACTCACAATGTGATGTGGTCCGGATTGAATTTCGACTTGGGCAACAAGTCCTTCAATTTGAATTTTTGTCACAATGCCGACGAATCGATTACGCGCACTCACTTGAGTTCCGCGTTCATCGTTAAGTGCCTTGGCTTGAGCCACTGCAAACTCCGCTAGCTGTTGGCCATCAATAACGTGGCGACCTGAATCATCGGTACCACTAGCGAGTTTGCCCGCATCTACCCATCGACGAATCGTGTCATCACTGACAGCGAGCAGTTCGGCGGCTTCAGAAAACCTATAATTCGGCATAATTCGACAGTATAAACCGCAGGTGCGGAATCTTTCTAGTTTTTTATCCGATTTATCGGATATTTCAGTCCAGATTGACTCAGATCCGCTGAAGTTGCTGCCTAGTGCGCCCCACCAGCAAAGGGTGGCAATACGTCCAACACGTCCCCGTCAGCCACACTCGCTGAGTGATCGCGACAGGCAACTTCGTTGAGTAAGTAACTGCACTGCGGCAAAACACGAGCCACCGCAGGCGAAGTCACCTGTAAGGCATCGAGTACATCGCGCACAGTTGCACCCTCAAGTTGAACTTCGCGCATCCCTGCTGCGGACCGAGCAGCCGCGAACAACCGAACCGTGACCGCCATTGAGCTAGCCGCCGATTGCTGACATGGGTCGATCAGGCTGGATGAACGACGGGTCATTAATGCCATGTCCAGGCAACTTACTCAAGACTGTCTTTCCAAAACGCATTTCAATTTCAGCAGTCTTTTGATCATCACTCATAGCTTCGTCACGAAGTACGCCGCGCAAATCCATTTCCTTAGTCGCAAACAAACACGAACGTAATTGGCCATCTGCAGTCAGACGCAAACGATCACAGGCACCACAAAACGGACGAGTCACACTTGCGATGATGCCAACGGTCTCGGGTCCACCATTGATATAGAACTCTTCAGCAGGTGCAGATCCACGAGTAGGAACTGGTGAAAGCGAGAACACGGGATTCAGTGAGTGAAAAATATCATCGGCCGTGACCATGGTCTTGCGATCCCACACACCACCAGCATCCAGCGGCATTTGTTCAATGAAGCGCAAACGGAAACCTTCATCAAGTGACCACTTCACAAGTGCGACTGCTTCATCATCGTTAACACCCGGCATGAGCACTGTGTTGATTTTGATAGGAGTTAAGTCAGCGTCGCGGGCAGCTTTAAGTCCCTTGAGCACATCATCAAAGCGATCACGGAACGTCATTTCCTTGAATCGTTGCGGTGACAAAGTATCCAGACTGACGTTGACTCGCTCGAGACCGGCATCCTTGAGCGGTTGCGCCAATGCAGCAAGACGCAAACCGTTCGTAGTCAGTGACAACTTTGGCGGATTCGGTAACGCATTAATGCGCGCAACAATGTCTACGATGTCAGGTCGCAACAACGGCTCACCACCAGTGAGGCGGACTTCATCAATGCCAAGTTCGATGCCGATGCTCAAAATTCTCATGAGTTCATCCGTGGTCAGCAATTCATCCGATGGCATCCACGCCGCAAAATCGTGCGGCATGCAATAGGTGCAACGCAGATTACAGCGGTCTGTAAGCGACACGCGAATGTCGCGGTGAACTCGACCAAATGTGTCGATGAGTTGTGTCATGCGCAGTTCACCCATTCATCCGTACCATCTGCAAATACTTGGTGCTTCCAGATTGGGATCTGGGCTTTTACTTCATCAACAAGAGCGCTACATGCATCAAAGGCAGGTCCGCGATGGCGAGCGGATACGCACACAACAAGTGCGGCATCACCAATGGCAATTGGGCCATGGCGATGTGCCACTGCGACTGCTTCGACTTCAAACTTCGCAGCAACCTGTGAGACAACTTTTTCGAGAATCGTCTGCGCCGTTGGGTGAGCTTCGTATTCGAGCGATAACACGTCTCGACCGTGATCGTTGTCGCGGACATCCCCACTAAACGTCACGACTGCCCCAGCATGGGTTGTCGACACATGGCGAACCAGGTCGGTGACTGAGATTGGATCAGTCGTCACAGACACATACGCCGGAATGCTCACCTGTTCATTATCTAGTGCATTGCCTGCTGTGACCACCCCTGGGCGATAGCGACAATGTGCGCTCTGTGCGTAATCTGCAGGACAATAGATGCATGTCCGAGCCCCTATTCGAAGCCGAATGGAACCAAGCACGCGAGTGTGTGCTGAATGCAGCACGTCTAGCGACACGGTCTGATGTTGCATTACCTCAGGCGCATGGTCGAGTTTTAGCACAAGACATCACGGCGTTAGCAGATATGCCACCGTTTCACGCTTCCCGAATTGACGGTTGGGCAGTTGCCGGCCCAGGACCCTGGACCGTAGTTGGCGATAGCCGTGCAGGAATGATTTCAGTCATTGAACTCAACTCAGGCGAGTGCCTGCATATTGCAACAGGCGCTGCCTTACCAACTGGGACAACGGCGTGCTTAAAAGACGAAGAAAGCGCGTGTAGCGATGACAACATTGTTACCGCTGTTCTTGGCGCTGCAGGCTTACTTAATTCCGAAGGCGCGTTGCCCGATGGACACGACATTCGACCAGCGGGTTACGAAGCTCGAGCCGGCGAAATTCTGATATCGCGAGGTACGCGACTTACACCTGCACTCGTTGGAGTTATTGCAGGCGCAGGCCACAACACAGTCACCGTCTTTGATCAGGTCACCGTAGACATTGTGATTTTCGGCGACGAGCTTCTTGACGAGGGTCCTTCTCGCGATGGAAAAGTCCGTGACTCGCTCGGACCGCAGTTGCCACTGTGGCTCGATACTCTCGGGGCTCGCACGCTCAACGTGACGCGCGTGGAAGACACACTCGAAGCACACGTTGCCGCAATTGCAGCATCACGTGCGGACCTCATCATCACAACAGGTGGCACGGCCGCAGGTCCCGTTGATCACCTGCATCAAGCAATCGTGGAATGCGACGGCGAACTTCTCATTGATGCCGTGCTCGTACGACCTGGATATCACCAACTCTTTGCATCGTTGCCACAACGCCATTTGATTGGCTTGCCAGGAAATCCGCAGTCGGCCGTCATCGGGTTGCTGTCGCTTGCGGACACTTTTATTCGCGGCTGTTACGGCCAAGGACTGCGCCCACTCGCGCAACGCACCATCACACAGGCTGCCAAAGCACCGCAACGTGAACTCAAGTTCGTGCTGTGCCGCGAAACCGTCGCCGGCGTCGAGCCTGTGGAGCACGTTGATTCATCCATGCTGCGCGGCTTCGTCGAAGCCGACGGATACGCACTTGTACCCGCCGGTGGCGTGGCTGCGGGCACTCATGTGCAATGGCTGCCTTTGCCATAAAGCCGTAGGCTGAGAGCACAAAACTGGCAAAAACTAACCCAAAGGTGCGGTGCAGTGAAAGAAGTTCTCGAGGAACTCGTTGTCGCCTATGAATCTGGCGAACCATCCGCGCTTGCGACAGTTGTACGCACGTGGCGCTCCGCTCCCCGACCTGCCGGAGCCTCAATGCTGGTCACAGCAACAGGTGAAGCGGTTGGTTCAATCAGCGGCGGTTGTGTTGAAGGCGCAGTGTACGAACTGGGTGGCGATGTCATTCGCGATGGCGAAGCACGTTTTGAAACATATGGAATTAGTGACGACGATGCATTTGCAGTTGGTCTCACATGCGGCGGCATTCTCGAGGTCTATGTCGAGCAAGTCACTCCAACAACATGGCCTGAACTACCTGACTTGGTTGCCAGTGTTCGCGCCGACCAACCTGTTGCAGTCGCAACTGTGGTTAAAGGTCCAGAACATGTCGGCCGACATTTAGTCGTGTGGCCCGATCGACGTGCAGGCGACTTAGGAAGTACGCGCCTCAATGACGCTGTCGGTGACGATGTCATCGGATTGCTCGAGTCAGGCACAACAGGTTTCTTGCATTACGGAACTGATGGCGAGCGCCGCGGCGACGAACTTGAAATTTTTGTTTCCTCTTTTGCTCCAAAGCCACGCATGTTTGTGTTCGGTGCAATTGACTTTGCAGCTGCTGTTGCACGCGTCGGGAAATTTCTCGGATTTCATGTCACAGTCTGTGATGCGCGCGAAATCTTTGCTACGCGCAAACGCTTTCCTGATGCAGACGAAGTGATCATTGATTGGCCACACCGTTGGCTAGCGACTCAACATGTTGATTCGCGCACTGTCATGTGTGTGCTTACCCATGACCCGAAGTTTGATGTGCCTGTTTTGATTGAAGCACTCAAAACGCCGGCTGCGTACATCGGTGCAATGGGTTCACGTCGCACCCACGAAGATCGCGTCGAACGACTTCGGGAAGCTGGGGTTTCCCAAGACGACCTTGATCGCATCAAGTCGCCGATTGGTTTGGACCTCGGTGCTCGTACCCCAGAAGAGACAGCGATCTCAATCGCAGCGGAAATTGTGCAGTCGCATTGGGGCGGCTCGGGCAAGAATCTGTTCACAACACAAGGTGCCATTCATCCTGGCGCACCTCGATGAGTGTTGCAGGTCTGGTTCTTGCAGCCGGCGTTGGTAAACGTTTCGGTGGCCCTAAAGCGCCATACCTGTTTAATGGAGAACGACTCGTAGATCGTGCAGTGCGACTTCTGGCTGAATCTGGCTGTTCACACGTGTACGTGGTTTTAGGCGCCTGGATAGACGACGTTCCTCACGCCACGACTATTACAAATTCCGATTGGGAAACTGGCATGGGTTCATCGCTCAAAGCCGGATTGGAATATCTTTCAACGCATTCCGATGCCGATTCCGTTGTTGTCACACTTGTTGATTTACCTGGAATGACTGCCCCCGCAATTGCACGCATTGTCGCAAGTAATGCTGGCATTGCACAGGCATCTTTTGCTGGCGAACGCGGACATCCCGTGAAGTTTGCCCGCGAACACTGGGATGGTGTCGCCCAATCTGCACACGGAGATGTCGGAGCTCGTGACTATTTAAAGAGTCGCACAAACGAAATAGAAATTATTGAGTGTGGCGATGTTGCAACTGGTGAGGACTTAGATTTTCGTCCTGAGTAACGTGTGGACTTCCATCACAGTGACGGAAACGGGGCGTTACACAAGTTTGGCTTGAGACGTTGGTACGAGTCTGGTCAGTGATTTAGTGATGCACATGGATTTAGTGATGCACATGGATTTAGTGATGCACATGCGGATGGACAACGTCATGGGACGTCGCACCAGGCAGCAACAAAACGGCACCAGCAAGCACCGCTCCTGCTAAACCGACAACTCGCGATAAAAGCACTCGATGGCGACTAAAAAATTCCATGCCCATAACAAATGTGAGTGCCACCATCGGTGCCAAAGAACTAGGCATTACCCAAAACGCAACAATCATGAGCGGGCCACAAGCGACAACACAATTGGTACCAACAGAAATTCCGTATCGCACGCCGTTGTCTTGACTCACATTCATGCAGGCATCAAGAGCGTGAATATGCACTCGAGAAAATTGATAAGCCGATGCTGCTGCAATGGCAATAGCCATCACTGCGACATGTGTTCCAAGTGGATAAGCCTCAACCAGCATTGCGGCCGGGATGCCCACGATGGACCACACACCAACAAAACCGAGTAAGGACGCGCCTACATGAGCCATCGATTTTTGGTGACGCCACGACAATATCGCTGCAACCGGAGCCATCATCACAATCGACATCACAACCCATGCGCCTAAAGCGCCCGAGAACGTTGTCATGTGTGGCATGGGCTCAACCTTATTGGTCGCTTTGGAATTTGTCTTGCACGTGTCACGCTACGAGAAAACCCCAGCCGTTGTGCGACTGGGGTTTTCTTGTATGTGCTGAGAGGATCAGCGGTTTAGGTTCCTCATGACATGAGCGACGTCAGGTCACACACCCGCAGCAACTGCGACCGCGCGAGACGTCAGAACCCTCATGAGGTGCTCACGATATTCCTTGTCAGCGCCGAGGTCAGTGGTGGCATGAGTACCGGCTGCAGCCGAAGCACAAGCAGCATCAATCTCAGCCGCCGAAGCTGAAGTGCCCGTCAACGCCGCTTCAACACTCGAAGCACGCACAGGCACCGGTGCACAGTTTGTGAGCCCGATGCGAGCGTCCACAATCTTGCCGCCTTCAACTTTGACAGCTGCAGCAACGCCAACAATGGCCCAACCTTGTGCAGTGCGGTTGAACTTCTCGTAATGAGTGCCCCACCCTGCGCCAAGCTTAGGAATCGTGATCGATACCAACACTTCGTCTGCACCAACAGCCGTCGTGAAGTAATCAACGAAGAAATCCTTCGCTGACACGGTGCGACGACCATCCGGACCCGCGATGACCATCGATGCATCAAGCGCAAGAACCACCGATGGCAAATCACCTGCCGAGTCGCCGTGAGCTAATGCACCACCAAAAGTTCCACGATGACGAATTTGCGGATCAGCCACAGTCGCTGTTGCCTTCGCAAGCAGCGGCACATGTGCCTTCACCAGGTCGTTATGCATAACGGCCCAGTGAGTCGTTGCAGCACCAATCGTCACGGAGTCACCGTTGTCTGTGACACCTTGCATTTCGTCAATGTCAGAACAGTCGACCAAGATGCTCGGTGCGGCAAGTCGCATGCGCAACAAAGGCAACAAACTTTGACCACCTGTGATGACCTTCGCATCTTCGCCACCTGCTCGTAGCGCAGCAACAGCTGCATCTACCGAGTTAACTCGGACGTAATCAAATGTCGATGGAATCATTTTGCGCCTCCAGCTGCTTGAATCGTGCGCCAGACAGCCATAGGGCTAGCAGGCATAGGAACGTCGTTCACACCGAGTGGACGAAGCGCATCAACAATGGCGTTAATGACCGCAGGAGTTGAGGCAATCGCACCGGCTTCACCGACACCCTTCACGCCAAGTGGATTCGACGTGGATGGTGTGATCGTTGAGTCCGTTGTGAATGAAGGAAGATCTGCGGCACTCGGAATCAAGTAATCCACAAACGATGCGGTCAGCAACTGACCGTCGCTGTCGTACACCGCACCTTCGTACATTGCCTGGGCAATTCCTTGCGCAAGTCCACCATGAACTTGGCCTTCCACAATCATGGGATTGATTTGAACGCCAATGTCATCAACACAAACATACGAGCGGATTTTTGATTTACCGGTTTGCGTATCAACTTCAATGGCACACAAGTGAGTTCCATGTGGGTAGGAGAAGTCCTGCGGGTCAACGGTTGATTCCGCTTGCAACGTTGGTTCGACATCATCGGGCAAGTTATGTGCCGTGAATGCTTCGAAGGCAACGCCCTGGATTGATTGTTCCTTGCTTGGGTCACCCTTCACTCGGAACACACCACCTGAATACTCGAGATCAGATGCACTGACTTCAAGTTGATGTGCGGCAATCACGCGAGCGCGCTCCACTAACTTTTCACTGGCACGCATGATGGCTTGACCACCAACAGCAAGCGAACGTGAACCATAGGTATCCATACCGTAAGGCGATGTACGTGTATCTCCATGAATCACTTCGATGTCCTCGACAGGCACGCCGATGATGTCACTTGCAATCTGGCTCCACGCTGTTTCATGACCTTGACCGTGAGGGGATGTTCCTGTGACAAGTTCGACTTTGCCAGTTGGCAAAACGCGAATCGTGCAGTGTTCCCAACCACCGGCCACATACTTCAATGCGCCCAGTGTTCGCGATGGTGCAAGACCACACATTTCTGTGAATGTCGAAATACCAATGCCCAACTGAACTGGGTTACCGGACTTACGACGTTCTTCTTGCTCTTTACGCAACGCCTCATACCCAAACAAGCCCATTGCCTTGTCTGTTGCAGCCTCGTAATTGCCCGAGTCGTAGGTCAAACCTGCAACCGTCGTGAATGGGAACTGTTCATGCTTAATCCAGTTCTTCTTACGCAGTTCCATAGGGTCCATGCCGAGTTCATCAGCCAGCTCATCCATGATGCGCTCAATGGCGTATGTAGATTCGGGTCGGCCAGCGCCACGGTAAGCATCGGTTGGTGTGGTATTTGTGAAGACTCCATGACAGGTGAAGTCATAGGAATCAATCTTGTAAATACCCGGGTACATGAACATGCCAAGTAGCGGGATACCAGGCGTAATGATTTGCAGGTATGCACCCATGTTGGCAATCAGTTCGACTTTAAGACCGAGCAACTTGCCATCTTTTGTCGCAGCAATTTCAATGTCTTGAATTTGATCGCGACCATGATGAGTTGCCACCATGTCTTCGCTTCGCGTTTCGGTCCACTTCACGGGGCGACCAAGCTTGTTCGCCAACGCAGTGACGAGAACTTCTTCGCGGTAGCACTGAAGCTTTCCTCCGAAGCCGCCGCCGACATCAGGAGCGATAACGCGCAACTTATTTTCTGGGATTCCAGTAACAAGCGTGAGCAGAACGCGAAGCACGTGAGGAATCTGTGTAGACGTCCACAGCGTGAGTTCATCGGAGATGCCCATCGGTGATGCAAGGGCTGCTCGTGGTTCCATGAACGATGGAATCAAACGTTGATTAATGAAGCGACGCTTCACCACGACGTCTGCCTGTGCTGCCGATGCAGCATATGCGCCATCACCTTGGGGTTGCATGACGTAGGTGTAGCACTTGTTCGTTCCCTTGTCGGAGTGAACAAGTGGACTGCCTGGCTTCAGGGCATCTTCCATGTTGATGACGGCAGGAAGTGGTTCGTATTCAACGACAATGCCTTCAAGTGCATCCGCCGCTTCGTATGCAGAATCAGCAAGAACCACTGCGACACAGTCACCTACGTGGCGCACTTCGCCCTTGGCAAGAACTGGGAAGTCTGGAGCCACCATGTCATCAGTCACGGCCCACACACATGGAATGGATCCGTTTAATGCTCCGAGTTCTTCTGCGCCATATGCGTGGTGAACACCTGGATACTTGAGCGCGCCAGATACATCAAGGCTCTTAATCTTTGCGTGTCCCATAGGACTGCGAAGGATTGCCATGTGGAACATACCCGGAATTTCAATATTGTCAGTCCATTGCGTGCGACCAGTCAGGAGACGGGTGTCTTCCTTACGACGAATCGGACGACCAACTGCCGCTGGGTTGTCAGCTACTGCAGTCATTTTGAACCACCTTTCATAAGTTCAGCTGCATGCTGAACCGATTTCACTATGTTGTGGTAGCCAGTGCAACGACATAGATTGCCGTGCAAGCCATCGCGAATTTCTTCTTCCGTGGGATTGGGATTTTCGCTGAGCAAGTCAACTGTGGACATGACCATTCCTGGTGTGCAATACCCGCACTGCAAGCCGTGGCACTCTTTGAATGCTTCTTGCACAGGATGCCATTCTTCCCCGGCAAGACCTTGAATTGTCGTGACAGAGTTGCCGTCCGCTTGAACGGCAAGGATGCTGCAGGACTTCACGCTGCGACCATTAAGCAGCACGGTGCAGGCTCCACAACTTGAGGTATCGCAACCAACTACGGTTCCCAATTTATTTGCATTTGAGCGCAAAAAATGAACTAAGAGAAGTCGCGCTTCTACTTCATCAGTGACGAGATCGCCGTCAACTGTTATCCGAACTTCAGGCATACATTTGCTCCAACCCGATGTGCAGTGCGACCAGCCGCACCGACTTACCTGCAAGGTATTCCTGTTAGTAGGGCTCGCGCAACGGATTTGCGAAATTAATACCGCTATTTAACATAAGTATCCGAGTTAAGAATGATGAGGAATAGCGCCAGAAAGTGCGGTCCTTATCGCTTCCGCGACGTCCCGGGAGATTGACTGTTCTCTGAGCGGCCGCACATAGAACACGTCCACGACTTCAGAACCCAGGGTTGCTACCCGAGCCCCCACAATGTCCACATCACAATCCGAAATGGCTCGGGCAACTCGATATAGCAAACCGGGCATGTCGTGGGCCCGCACTTCAATCACTGTTGAGTGCGCCGATGCCGAGTCATCCACGGTTACTGTGGGGCTCGCAGGTGTGAAGTTGTCACCAAAGGATTCAACTAACCGCCGATCTAGCTTTTCTTGAATGTTCGATGTGCCTTCGTAGGCCAAGCGCAACGCAAGTTCTAGTCGAGGAACCGACGGCATCTCACCAAATTGCGGAGTAACACCCCACACGCTGACAGCACGATCTCCGAATGTCTGCGTAGTTGCCGTACGCACATTCAACCGATGCAGCGCTAACACACCCGCAGTCAATGCGAGTAGCCCGACTGTGTCTGGTGCGGCAACAGTAATCGTGGGCAAAGTGGATTGATCATCAATAACAACTTGAATACCGGTGCCTTGTGACAACTTTTCAGGCAACAGTGGTGCAGGTGGGATGTTCTCCCCACTCAAACTGGTCTGGACATTTCTAGCGAGCTCGGAAATCAAACCCATGCGCCACTCTGTGCTGACCGTTGGTCCCGTTGCACGAGCGTCACTTTCAGTCAGCGCGAGTAACAGGTCGAGAAATGACGATGTCTGCACAGCATCAGTCACGAGCTGAATTGTCGCGGGGTCTTGCGGATCACGACGCATAGCAATTTCAGGCAGAAGTAAATGGTGTCGAACTAACTTCACCAAGATATCTGTTTCGTCAGAATCAAATCCAAGTCGAGGTGCAATGTCGCTCACTAGTTGGGCACCAACCTCGCTATGGTCTCCACCACGAGCTTTGCCGATGTCATGAAGCAACGAACCAACAAGTAACAAATCTGGACGGGAAACTCGACGAAGCATCGAGCTCGCCTGTATCGCAGTCTCGACCAGGTGACGATCAACCGTATAAATATGGACGGCATTGTGTTGCGCAGCAGACCTGACGACTGACCACTCAGGAATTAAGCGACTCCACACGTCGAACTGATCAAGGGCCTCCCATACCGGCAAGGCATGATGGCCAGCACCGAGTAATGACACCAGCGATTCACGCGCAGCTCGAGGCCATGGTTCAGGTAACGCTCCTGATTGAGTAGCAAGACGCTCAACAGTATGCGGCGATAGTCGCAAACCGTGTTGCGCTGCAGCCGCGGCTGCCCGAAGAATCAGGGTGGGATCTTGGGCAGGCTGTGCATCTTGCGAGAGAACTGCTTCACCGTGAGCAACAACGACGCCCTCGGCAAGCGGCATACGGTCGGTGACGTCACGCGACGACCCTCGGCGAGACAGAAAACTACGACGTGCTGTCGGTTTCTGTGGGCGCACCCGATGCCAGGTTAAGTCCGAGACATATGCAATCGTGCGACCCGCTTGTAAAACCCGACGCAAGAGGTCATCACCGGAATTAAATCCCAGATATTCAGCAACAGTTTGTTGCTCTTGCAATAACAAGCGATCGGCCGAACGTCCTGTGACAGTATGCAACGCATCACGGACATCGAGGAGCAACTCATTTGGACCCACAAGCGCAGCATGATCAACATCGGTTAACCAACTTGCTGCAATCGCTCGCAATACCGTCAGGTCGCGCAAGCCACCAAAGGACTCCTTCACATCAGGTTCAAGTAAGTGCGCTAATTCTCCAAATCGTTGTGTGCGATCAACGACGAAGTCACGCAGTTCGGGTAACCGTTCACTCGCACGTGATCTCCAATCAGTCAGTACATGGTGCGACAACTCGGATCGCAACTCATCTGGCCCAACAATCGTGCGCGCATCAAGAAGTCCGAGAACTGCTTTGAGATCTTGCGATGCAACCTTCATGGCCTGTGACACATTGCGTACCGAATGGTCGAGTCGAATTCCTTCATCCCAAATCGGGTACCACACTTGGTCCGTTATCTGAGCGAGCTGTTCGGGGCTAACGGAATTGTCTGCTAAAAGCAACAGGTCGAGATCGCTTCCAGGCGCTAACTCGCGACGGCCAAATCCACCGACAGCAACAAGTGAGACATTGAGCGCGTCAATCTGTGCCTTGGAGCACAGGTGAGTCAACCAAGCATCCGTGATGGACACAAGTTCTTGTCTGCGTAGCGCAGGCGAAAGGTCTGTGCGAGCAAGTAGCTCGGCTCGGTGAGCACTGAACTCTCCCATCACATTCCTTTCTCGCTGTGTAAACACGTGCGAGAGAGCGCAACACATCTTGCGCTCTCTCGCACGTCACTGTTTTTTAAATGGCGTCTGGACCTTTTTCACCAGTACGCACTCGTGTCACAGAGTCAACCGGGATTACCCACACTTTTCCGTCACCAATACGACCAGTTTGAGCTGCCGCCACGATGGCATCGACAACGCTTTCTGCGTCCGCGTCTTCAACGAGTACTTCAATACGCACTTTGGGAACAAGGTCGACTGTGTATTCAGCACCTCGATACACCTCAGTGTGACCACGCTGGCGACCAAAGCCAGATGCTTCCGACACTGTCATTCCTGTAATGCCGCGACCTTCGAGGGCAACCTTGACGTCCTCAAGTTTGAATGGCTTAACAATTGCGGTAACAAGTTTCATGCTCGTGCTCCTTCCGCGACGCGATTGCCTGAAAGCACTGCGCCTATTCCGCCGCCGCCGCGACCTTCGAGTTCGTATGCCGTTTCAGCATGTTCAGTTAAATCGATACCTTCGATTTCCTGATCGCGACTAATACGGAATCCGATGGTCTTATCCAACACGAATCCCAAAATCAATGTCACGACAAATGAGTACGCAAGAACTGAGAATGCTCCAAGCGCTTGCTTGCCTAACAACGTAAGACCGCCGCCATACAGCAGTCCATCGCCACCAAATTCGTTAACGGCCTTAGTTGCGAAAATACCAATCGACAGACAGCCGACGATTCCACCGACTAAATGCACGCCGACAACATCAAGGCTGTCGTCGAATCCGAACCTGTACTTCAGTCCAACAGCGAGGGCACAGATCGCACCTGCAATGACGCCGATAACCGTTGCTGCCCACGGATCAACAAAGGCACATGCAGGTGTGATTGCAACAAGTCCAGCGACGGCACCTGATGCTGCACCCAAGCTGGTTGCATGACCGTCACGAATCCGCTCAACAATCAACCAACCAATGACAGCGCCTGCAGTGGCGACCTGAGTGTTCATGAATGCGAGTGCTGCAGTTCCATTTGCACCGAGTGCAGAGCCTGCGTTGAAACCAAACCAGCCAAACCACAACAATCCCGCACCAATCAAAACGATTGGAATGTTGTGCGGACGCATCGGATCTTTACGCCAGCCCACTCGCTTACCTAAGACGATGGACAAAGCCAGACCGGCAGCTCCAGCGTTGATGTGTACTGCTGTACCGCCGGCAAAGTCGAGCACACCTCGAGCAGCAAGCCAGCCCGCGCCAGTTGCGTCACTCCCGCCAAAGTCAAAGACCCAGTGAGCAACTGGGAAATACACAACGCTCACCCAGATTGCTACGAAAATTGTCCATGTCACAAATTTTGTGCGATCAGCTATCGAACCGCTAATGAGTGCTGGCGTAATCACAGCGAACATCAATTGGAAAACAGCGAACGCTAAAACTGGAATTGGATAGGCAGAACCGTTACTGACCAGATCGGTCACCGAACTTCCTAATTTCGACCATGTGAGTGCTCCGTACCACTGGCTTCCACTGTCACCAAAAGCAACTGCATAGCCATAGATCACCCAGAGGACACTGACAACGCCAATCGTTATGAAAGACATCATCATCATGTTGAGCGTGCTCTTTGCACGAGTCATGCCGCCGTAGAAGAACGCCAAACCTGGCGTCATCAACAGCACCATGGCACTGGCAGCTAATACCCACGCGGTATCGCCTGCACTGAGTTCCATAGGACCTCCCGAATCGGTCGGCGCCTTTTGTTCGGCGCCGAAAATGTGTGTGCGACGCCGTTGTCGATTGACCTAGTGTGACGCGGTCATGTTGCTTAATGTGTCACGCAAAGTAACGATGAAGTGAATAAGTAAGGCCGTCGTGTTACAAACATGTTGCGAAAATTTCGCCCTGCCATGAAGGAATGCATCAGGTCAGCACATAATCAAGGTATGAAGGTCACACATGCATTAGTCCTGTCCGCATTGCTCGTATCTGGTTGCGCAAAGTCGTCGCCTGATGCTGCGTCAACAATTAATGACTCTGTGGGTCCTTCACAAAGTTCCACATCTGCTCCGGGGGGAAGCCAAGTGATTGCACCCATAATGATTGACCCAATGACTGTGACCGACGTATCGGTTGCGTTAGATAACACAATCGTGTTAACAGTTGATGAGCCTGCGAAGTGGACTGCGACTTACGACGAAAATGGTCCGATCATCTTCATGCCAGGCGGCGACACAGATGGCTACACCGCAAATCCTGCGCTCACCCCCAATCACGAAGGTGAAACGGATGTCACGCTCAAGGATCCCTCCGGTGGCACACACGTACTTCATGTGACAGTGACGGCTGCAGCCGGCCGTGGTGGACTCGGAAGCGCACCATTGTTAGACATCAGTCCTGAAATGACAGACATGGCTACTCACGTTATTGGCATGAAAGAAAACGAAGCGACGGCTGCAATCAGTGCTATTGGTGGAGCGTCTCGTATCGGTCGTCGCGATGCGGAATACTTTCCACTCACGATGGACTACAGCACAAACCGAATTACCCTCGAGATTGACAATGGCATTGTCACTCAGGCAAATATCGGTTAGTCGCTGAGTAATCCCGCAACGAAATCCTGCGGGCTAAATACTGCGAGGTCATCGGCGCCTTCACCAAGACCCACAAGCTTCACGGGCACACCCAGCGCTTGTTGTACTGCAACGACGATTCCGCCCTTTGCAGTTCCATCAAGTTTTGTGAGTACAACTCCGGTCACTGGCACGACTTCACTGAAAACTTTTGCTTGAGCTAATCCGTTTTGTCCTGTTGTGGCATCAATAACAAGCAACACTTCATCAACTGGACCGTACTTACTGGCCACTCGATGCACTTTGCCCAACTCGTCCATTAAGCCTTGTTTAGTGTGAAGGCGACCCGCCGTATCGATTAACACAACATCTACTTTTCTTTCGACACCAGCTTGCACTGCTTCAAAAGCAACCGACGCAGGATCGCTGCCCTCGGGTCCACGAATGACCGCAACGCCAACGCGCTCGCCCCAGGTCGTGAGTTGCTCGGCAGCTGCTGCGCGAAACGTATCGGCGGCACACAGCAACACATCTTTGTCTTGCGCCGTCAATAATCGAGCAAGTTTGCCAGTTGTTGTGGTCTTACCGGTTCCATTAACACCAACAGTTAACACAATCGCTGGACGATCATCGTGACGTGCAGTGGCCAGTGTTCGATCAAAACCTCCGTCGATTAACTCTTCGAGGTGTCGATGCGCAATATCTCGCACCTGGGCACCTGCACCTTCACGACGAGCTTGCGAACGAATCGAAGACACAATATCTCTAGCGGCACCGGAACCAAGATCGGCCATGATTAACGTGTCTTCAAGTTCCTGCCACGACTCGTCATCATCACTTGTGAATACCCGACGAAGAGCGCCGCTCATCGCTGACTGCGACTTGCCAAAGCGACTGCGTAACCGACTAGCGCGACTTTCGACAGATTCAGGACTGTCTGAATTCGATTGCGAGGATTTGTGCCACATTAGGCGTTATTCGTTGCCATATCTGCATCAGCGGCTTCTTCCGGCGTCTGATGATCTTCTCGCGTGATGCGTTGACTGATGACTTGAGTAACACCATCGCCACGCATCGAAACACCGTAAAGGGCGTCAGCAATTTCCATAGTGCGCTTTTGGTGAGTAATGATCAGCAACTGAGAGTCACGGCGAAGTTCAGCAAGAATCTCGAGCAAGCGACCAAGGTTGGTGTCATCAAGCGCAGCTTCAACTTCGTCAAGAATGTAGAACGGACTAGGACGCGCCTTGAACAACGCAACAAGGAACGCAACTGCCGTAAGCGACTGCTCTCCACCAGAAAGCAACGACAAACGCTTATACGTCTTGCCCGGAGGACGCGCTTCAATGTCCACACCTGAATTCAACAAGTCATTCGGGTCGGTAAGAATCAGGCGTGCTTCACCACCGGGGAACAGACGGGCGAATCCACTCTTAAATTCCCGCTCGGTGTCCGCATACGCTTCCGCAAAAACACTTTGAACGCGCTGATCAACATCGCGAATAACACTCATCAAGTCAGCACGTGACTTACGCAAGTCATCAAGCTGCTCACCGAGGAACTTATGACGTTCTTCCAGAGCACTGAACTCTTCCAGCGCAAGTGGATTAACTTTGCCTAACAACGCCAACGAGCGTTCGGCAGCCGCAAGTCTGGATTCTTGCTGAGTCCTCACAAACGGATAAGGCTGTGGTTCTGGCGCATTGGGATCAATGTCGTCTCCAGGTGCAGGCGGAGAAGGCGGAACCATGACAGTAGGACCGTATTCATCGAGAAGAGAATCCGGGTCGACACCAAAATCTTCGAGGGCCTTATTTTCCAACGCTTCAATGCGAAGTCGCTGTTCCGCACGAGCAACTTCATCACGGTGCACGGAATCTGTCAGCACTTCAAGGTCACTAGACAATGTACGAATGCGATCGCGAATTGCTTTCGCTTCCGTCTCTTGCTCTTGACGACCAGTTACTGAACGCTCGCGTTCAAATTGTGCAAGCTCAACAGATTGCGCAAGCAACTCAAGAGATGATTCAGCCGCAATCACAACGCAACGTGCTACCTGAGCTTCACGTTTGCGGCGTTCCCGAATCTCGAGCGCACGAGCACGAGCGGTGCGTTCCAAATTTGCAGCATGTTCGAGTTGCTCTGCCTGCGCTGCGAGTGCACGCACTCGCTCTTCACCGGTACGCACGGTCAGACGAGCATCAAGCTCACCTTGACGAACCGATGTGAGAACAGTGGCCAGTTTTTCGCGAGATTCTTCATTAATGTCTTCGTCGTTTGTGGATTCAGATTGCGCAGCAGCTTGTCGGTCTTCGAGTTCGCGCACGCTACGCAAATCATCTTCGCGAGCCTTGCTTGCCGACTCAATCGCACTTGATAGACGATCAGATTCACCGTTGGCCGCACGAAGCGCTGCTTGGAAAGCACCCAACTGTTCTGCCACGGCAGCCATTCCAGCATCAGACTCATGCAATTGCTCAAGCGTGACTGCAACACCAGCTTCGGCCTGCACATGAATTTCTGTTGCGTTTTGTACCGCAAATCGCGCACGATCAGCGCGATGCACGGCAGCTTCGAGTTTGCCTCGCGCTTCGTCAACAGCAGCCTGGAGTTCCACCAAGCTGTTGGTTCCTGTTGAACCACCTTGTACAAAGCCAGCACCAAGTAAATCGCCATCACGGGTCACAGCACGCAACTGTGAATTGCTTGCCACGACGTCATGAGCTTGCTCAAGAGTGTCAGCAACAACTACGCGTGCCAAAATTCCGGTCAAAGATTTCCGCAAGTCGTCATCGCACGAAATCAAATCCATTGCGTAACGCTGTCCGTATGGCAAAGTCGGCCACGCAGATGCGTCACCAGATTCTTGCCCGACGACAACCATTGCGGCACGACCAGCATCATCGCGACGAAGCATTCGAACTGCGTTTTCAGCCGCTTCAGCCGACGACACCGCAATAGCATCCGCAGCCGCGCCCAGTGCAGCAGCAATCGCAGTTTCCCAACCGGACTCAATGTGCATTAACGCGGCAACTGATCCAAGAATCCCGGACATGGAATCTGTTGCGGCCAAGACCGCTGCACCGCCATCGCGTCGAGCCATACCTTGCTCAAGAGCATCAAGCCGTGCAGCTAAACCAACACGTTCCCGATCAGCAAGAGTTTCTTCGTGACGCGCCTTATTCAGCGACTCGGTTGCAGCATCTAACTTTGCGCGAGCAGCTTCGTATTGAGCATCAAGCCCAACTTCACCTTCGGCAAGTCCAGCAACCTGCATTTCCAACGCATTGAACTCTTGTGCAGCTTCTTCAGCACGAGCCTTAGCCTCAGCAAGACGAGTTTCCAAGTTCGCAATTTCAGTGCCACGCACATCTACACGCGACATCGCCGCAGCGACTTGACCAGCGAGACGAGCTAGACCTTCACGTCGATCAGCAATCGCACGCGCTGCACTTTGTAAACGTGCATCTTCGGCAGCCAGGGCAGCCTCTGCAGAAAGTCGCTCATTAATCGCTTGATTCAAGGCTGTGCGATTGGCATCAACTTCTGTTGCAAGTTCAGTTTCGGAAGCACGCAGCGCACGGGCCTCTTTATCGATTTCTTCAGGATCACGTCCACGTTGTTCTTCATCATCTTCGGCTTCACCGGCACGCACACGTTCACGCGCTAGAGCCAAAGTGGAACGCATGCGTTCTTGAAGTGCACCGAGTTGATAAAAAGTATTTTGCGCACGCTCAACATTTGGAGACGATGCTGCTATCTGGGCTTCGAGCACAGCTTCGCGAGCACGAGCACCAGTAAGTTCGCTTTCCACTTCACTGCGACGTTCACGCAAGGCAGTTTCATCAGCAATTTCTGCTTCGAGAGCTTCACGTAATTGCGTTAGGTCATCCGATAGCAAGCGCAGTCGCGCATCGCGCACGTCAGATTGAATAACGTTTGCACGGCGAGCAACTTCAGCTTGTCGACCAAGCGGCTTTAACTGACGACGTAATTCATTGGTGAGATCTTCAACTCGAGTGAGGTTAACTTCCATCGCTTCAAGTTTTCGAAGTGCTTTTTCTTTACGCTTGCGATGCTTAAGAACACCAGCTGCTTCTTCGATAAACCCACGTCGGGTTTCCGGTGTCGCAAGCAGAATTTCGCGAAGTTGGTTTTGTCCGACGATGACGTGCATTTCGCGACCAATACCCGAGTCGCTTAACAGCTCCTGAATGTCGAGAAGTCGCGAAGCCGTTCCGTTGATTGCATATTCAGACCCACCATTGCGGAACATGGTGCGCGAAATAGTAACTTCGCTGTAATCAATTGGCAGGGCGCCATCTGAGTTATCAATTGTCAGCAACACTTCAGCGCGACCCAAAGGCGCGCGACCCGAAGAACCCGAGAAGATAACGTCTTCCATCTTGCCGCCGCGAAGACTCTTCGCACCTTGCTCACCCATAACCCAAGCAATCGCATCAACGACATTGGATTTTCCGGAACCGTTTGGCCCAACGACCGCTGTAATACCTGTTTCAAAATTGAGCGTCGTTGATGACGCAAACGACTTAAAGCCGCGAATTGTCAGGCTCTTCAGGTACACGTGGCACTTTCCGGATAGTGATCGAACAGGGCTATCAGGGGGAATCTGACATCAGCAACGAGGCTGGACAAAGTCTATCTTTGAGGGCACCAATTACCCAATGCCCTATCAAATGTGGCCGAGTACCGCCTGTCCTTGCTGATGGGTTACCGAGTATCCAGAATGGGACTTTGTTAGGGCTTCGTTAGGCGACGTGGCTACACCTTGGGTAGACGCTGGCACCGTGGACATCGAAAAGACGAACGATTAGCAAATGCTTCGCGGACAATAATCGAACCGCACCGATCACACGGTTCACCCTCACGACCGTAGGCATTCAAATCCCGCGAAAAGTAGCCACTTTCCCCGTTGACGTTGACATACAAAGAATCAAACGAGGTGCCACCTACAGACAGCGCTTCAGTCATCACATCAATTGCGTTTGCAAGCAACGAGCGCGCAATAGCGGGTTTCATTCCGTAGGTTGGCATTGCCCAATTCACTTTGCTACGCCACAACGCTTCATCGGCGTAAATATTTCCAATTCCACTTATGAGATTTTGATCCAACAATGCGCGTTTAACTTGTGTCTTCTTTATTCGCATTGCTTTCACAAACGCATCAGCATCAAACAACGGATCCAGCGGATCTCTGGCGATGTGGGCAACACTAGCTGGGATCGGATTGCCAGCGTCGTCCAGAACAAGGTCATCGATTGCCATTCCACCAAATGTGCGCTGGTCAACGAAATGCATTGCTCGCCCACCATCGGTGAAGGTCGCACGAATTCTTAAGTGTGCTTCAGGTTCTGCATCGAGAGGCTGCACCAATACTTGCCCGCTCATTCCAAGATGTGTCACAAGCGCACTTGAATCATCAAGCACCAGCCACATAAATTTGCCGCGGCGTTCGACGCGTTCTACACGTGAGCCCACCAGTTGCATTTCAAAATCCCGCGCACCACCCATGTGATGTCGCACAGCCCGGTTATTGAGCACCTGCACTGTGGCGAAAGTTCGCCCAGTAATCCACGTATCTAAGCCGCGGCGTACAACTTCGACTTCAGGTAATTCTGGCATCGCGTTCGGCACGCAATTCGGCGTAGGCACTAGCAGCTGCTTGCTGTTCGGCTTCCTTTTTGTTTGAACCAGTCCCGTGGCCATAAAACTTATCGCCCAAGACGACTTGTGCTTCGAAAGTTTTTGCGTGATCTGGTCCATCTTCAGTAACTGCATAGGACGGCACACCGAGAAGATATTCTGCTGTGAGCTCTTGAAGTGATGTCTTCCAGTCGAGTCCAGCACCCATTTCTGCCGATTCATTGAGTAACAACTCAAACTGTGTCAGCACAAACTGTCTTGAGATTTCGATTCCATGGTCAAGGTAAACCGCACCAATAATTGCCTCAACCGTGTCGGCAAGAATTGATGATTTATCTCGGCCGCCGGTTGACTCTTCACCTTTTCCGAGGCGAATGAACTCACCTAACCCAAGGTTGCGGGCCACGCTCGCTAAGGCGCGAGCGTTCACGACAGCAGAACGGAGTTTTGCTAATTGTCCTTCGGAAAAATCCGGGTAGCGACGATACAACTCGTCGGTGATAGCGATTCCGAGAACAGAGTCACCGAGAAATTCAAGTCGCTCATTCGTAGGTATGCCGCCTGACTCGTAGGCGAATGACCTATGCGTGAGCGCTAATTCGATGAGTGACTCATCAAGCGCCAAACCCAGTCGCTCAAATAAAACTTGGTACGACTGTGACACGAGAATCAGACGCTAAGAACCTGGCGCTTGTCGTACGTGCCACACGTTGGGCATGCAGTGTGTTGCAACTTAGGCGCACGGCAACGATCGCATGTGGCGAGGTTGGCAGCAGTTGCCTTCCATGCCGAGCGGCGGTGACGGGTGTTGCTTCGTGAAGTCTTACGCTTGGGAACGGCCACGGTCTGCCATCCTTCCGTATTCATGTTGGACAGGTGTCCAACTATTCGTCGCTACTGTCCTTCGTAGCCAAGTCTGCAAGAGCTGCCCATCGGGCATCAACCACCTCATGCACGTGGTCTGGTTCATCATTGAGATTGACTCCACACAGTGAACACAATCCCTGACAATCCGGTTGGCACAATGGAACTAGCGGAAGTGCTAGTACTACTGCGTCGCGAAGCGTTGGCTCGAGATCAAAATAATCTCCTTCGAGCTGCGGCAAATCATCATCAGAATTCGAACCAGGTATCTCACGTCCGCGAGAATCTGTTTCTGGGTAGGTAAACAGTTCTTGAATGTCAACCTCTGTATCAAAGGCCAACGGTTCTAAGCACCGTGAACATTCCCCAGCAACTGTTACCAGTGCTGTTCCTGTAACGAGTACCCCATCCATGACTGACTCGAGTCGAATATCGAACTCAACATCAGATCCTGTTGGGACCACGACAAGTGCAACGCCTAAATCAGCCGGGGCTGCCACCGTGAACTGCATAACCTTCATCGAACCGGCACGTCGTCCAAGTTCCCGAGAATCGAGAACGAGAGGTGACCGCGGATCGAGGGAAGGCATCGTGTCCTCGCTGGAAGTCTGGCTCATGTGGCCTTGCACAAGACCAAACGCTAGATTAGCGCAATTTTTCGGCCTTGCCCAAATCGGGAGTATCGAGCCCTAAGCCTCTAAACGCCCAGAAAAGTGGTTCTTGAGCGCCAAATCAACGTTTTCTGGCACTAGGGCCGATACATCGCCAGAATACTTGGCGATCTCCTTGATGATGCTCGACGACAGGAATGAGTATTCGGGATTAGTCGCCACAAAGAGAGTCTCTACCCCGAGCTGGGAATTCATCTGAGCCATCTGAAGTTCGTAGTCAAAATCTGACACCGCCCGCAGGCCTTTGACGATTGCTGTGACATTTTGGTTCTTGCAATAATCCGCTAACAGACCGTGAAATGAATCAACTTTGACGTTCCCAAGATGCCGTGTCGCATGCTGAATCATGGCAATGCGCTCGTCGACTGTGAACAGTCCCGCCTTTGTGCTGTTAATCAGTACTGCAACGGTGACTTCGTCAAAAAGTTTCGCTGCACGTGTGAACACATCAAGATGACCATTAGTCACCGGATCAAACGATCCTGGGCAAATCGCCTTAGACATCTTTCAAGCCTCCTGAAGTGCTCGTTATAACTGACCGTACCAAATAGCAGTATCACCATAGGTGCGGTTTGTGAGTTCCTCAAACTCAATTGGCCACACAACTTCTGATTTACTTCCACGCTCGAGAACGACCAAGCCATCAGCAGCGAGCCACGAGCCTTCAATCAGATCATTAAGGAAGTGCATCACTGAATTATCGTCGAATGCATAGGGCGGGTCCGCAAACACAACATCAAAAGGTTCATAAGGATTGGGTTGGCCAATAACAGTTAATGCATCTGCGCAGGTCACTGTGGCTCGAGTTCCACATTTCACTAAGTTATTGGCAATCACGTCACATGCGTTGCGATCGCTCTCTATAAAGACAGCACGCGCAGCCCCGCGAGACAAGGCTTCAATTCCTAACGCTCCCGACCCAGCAAACACATCGAGCACAGTTAAGTCATCAAATCCCGACAGCATATGGTTGACCGAAGAAAAAATTGCTTCCCGCACGCGGCTCGAGGTTGGACGCGTCACAGTAGGTGGCACTTCAAGTGTGCGACCTTTAAAGCGACCTGCGATAACTCTCATTAGGACTTCTTAACATAAGCCGCACGGGTTGATACCAACGTGCGCACTGCATCGGCGAGTTCTGGGTGATTTGCGAGTTCTGGGTCTTCGGCAACAATCGATGACGCAACAGTGCGGGCTTGTTCCAGAATCTTTTCATCGCGTAACACACTGACAAGTTTCAGACTTGATCGCACACCAGACTGATCACGGCCGAGTACGTCACCTTCACGACGTTGCTCAAGATCAAGAGCAGCTAATTCAAAACCATCTGTTGTGCTCGCGACTGCTGCTAACCGATCTCGGGATGTGCTCATGGGTGGCGCTTCGGAAACCAAGAGACACAATCCCGGAGCGGACCCACGACCGACACGACCTCTCAGCTGATGCAACTGGCTGATTCCAAATCGATCAGCATCCATGATGATCATCATCGTGGCGTTCGGGACATCAACTCCTACTTCAATAACAGTGGTGGACACTAAGACATCAATTCCGTCTGGGTCAGTTGGACCAGCGGCAAAGCGACGCATGACATCTTCCTTGTCGGCACTGGCCATTCCCCCATGCATCGTTCCCACGCGCACGCTAGCTAACGGACCTGAGCTTAAATGCGGAGCAAGATCTTCCAGCGCAATAGCAGCACGCTGTCCTGGTTCGGTTGGTTTGTCGTCTTGGCTGGCAATGCGTGGAACGACGACGTACACCTGATGTCCCTTAGTCACTTCTTCCACGGCACGTTCCCACGCACGTTCAAGATGACTTGGCTTTTCCGCGGAATACACGACGTGTGTTGTGATTGGTGAACGACCACCGGGAAGTTCAGACAGCGTTGAAATGTCAAGAGCGCCAAATGCTGTCATCGCCACAGTTCGTGGAATTGGAGTTGCTGTCATAACAAGGACGTGCGGACGACGTTCCGAACCGGCCTTGGCCACTAACGCCGCGCGTTGTTCAACTCCGAAACGATGTTGCTCATCAATGACAACGAGTCCGAGATCGTAAAAATCAACTCGGTCTTCTAAGAGAGCATGTGTTCCGATAACAATTCCCGCTTGACCCGATGTGATGTCCAAAAGTGCCTGGCGTCGCGATGCGGTATTCATTGAGCCAGTCAGCAGTGTCACGCCTGTGCCGTCATCATGCGAGCCGAGCTTTCCTCGCTCGGCGAGCGGTCCGAGTAAATGCGTTATCCCACGAAAATGTTGAGCAGCTAAAACTTCAGTTGGCGCAAACAACGCAGCTTGTCCGCCTGAATCAACAACGGTCAACATGGCTCGAAGTGCAACAACGGTTTTTCCGGAACCCACTTCACCTTGAAGTAATCGATGCATGGGATGACCTTCAGCAAGTTCCTGTGCAATGACAGATGCCACGGATTCCTGTCCGTCAGTCAGCACAAATGGCAAATTCCGATCGAAGGCTTCGAGTAATCCACCAGGTTTTTCCACGCGTGGAACAGCCGGCCACGAATCTTCTTCGTGACGTTGTTGGGCCAAGACAATTTGAAGCGCAAGTGCTTCATCCCACTTCAGTCGTTCGCGAGCTTGTTCTAGTTGAACGTCGTCTGCGGGTTTATGTATCCACTTCAATGCAGACCCAAGATCAACAAGTTCACGGTCACGTCGAATGTCGGCTGGTAATGGATCACTTAAGACATCAAGTTGCGTCAAAACAAGATCCACACAACGAGCGATGGTCCAGGTTTGCACCTTGCTCGTTGCGGGATACACCGGCAAGTACTCGTCAACATAGTTACTCGCTGACACTTCTTCGTCTTCGGAAAGAAGTTCATAATCGGGATGTGCCAGTTGACGTTTGTTGTTGAACACACCGATTTGCCCCGAGAACAATCCTCTGCGACCAACGCGAAGGTCTTTTTCTCGATAATGCTGGTTGAAGAAAATCAACGTAATTTGTCCGGTGCCATCACTGATCACAACCTCTTGACGCGTGCCTGGCTTGGAACGATTTTTTAACGTGCGAAATTCTTTCACTTCAGCCAGTACCGTCACATGGTCGCCAATACTCAAACTTCCTAAGTCAGTCAGAGCACCACGACGTTCATAGCGACGTGGGTAATGGCGAACCAAATCTTCCACAGTGACAAGCTCAAGCTGCGATTCCAAAGTAGCTGCGGTCTTAGCTCCGAGCACGGAAACCAATGCATCAGATAACGCAACCATCACTCGACTCCCACAACATAGTCAGTGTGAGTTTGATTTCCCCAGTACACAGCGAATTCAACTTCAGGAAAATCAGCTCGTAACCCCTCAACGATGGATTCATCGCCATTCCTGCCCATGATGATTGTCACGACTTCCCCACCATTATCGAGCAGATCATGAATCGCATTAATTACCATGTCTTCGCTCGACGCTGTTTTCGAAATAGCAAAGGGAGTGTTATCAACTAACGCAATGGTGTCACCTTGATGACACATGCCCAGTGCTGTCATTGTGCTTCGTGCAGCGTGGGTGACGACAACACTTCGCGTGGCTCGTGCAGCTTGCGACATTGAGTCGACAACTTCTGATATCGAATGGCTAGCGTCAAAGACCGCAAGCGCAGAAAGTGATGCTGGCACCGAAGTTGTGTTGATGACATGAGCCAGGATTCCGTTAGCTCGCAGTTGATGCGCTGCAAGCGCTGCACTTGCTTGACTGTCGGTATTACTTGGCAAAATAACAACATTCGCACGATTGAGCTTTCGAGCGGCGTCTATGAATTCGCGAGTAGCAGGAGCAACTGTTGACGCAACGGATACATACTGTGCGCCTGTTGATTCAACAAGATCACGCAATCCAGCACAATCACAAGCACACACCACGCCAATGCCATCAAGGTCATTGGCGATAAGGGTGTCTTCTAGCAACAACTTCGTAATTTCAACTTTACGTACGCGACCATGTTTTAAAGCTTCAGAAATGGCATCGGCTGGTTGATCTACGTGAACGTGAACTCGAAAGGGCGACTCGCGGCCAGACACGGTGACAGATTCACCAACAACACCTAGCTCTTCGCGCAATGACTCACATGCCACAAGGTCGGCTTCAAAGAGAAACATCACTTCAAAGGTTGGCCCGTGATATTCGATTGCGCTGACATCGCAGGTACGTTGCGCTAATTCAATCTCGGGCATGGCAACACCGAGTAACTCGGAAGCAACAGCATCATGAAACAGCGTCAACACCATCGCGCCAGAATCAACGACACCTGCTGCACGAAGTTCAGGCAATTGCTCCGTAGTCAGTGCAAGAGCAGCACGCGCAGCACGTGATACTTCACCAGCAAAGGCTGCAAAGTTAGCCATAGTCTCGCTGCCGAAATTTTTTGCCTCAGTGTCGCCATCAGATTCTTTGTTATCGTCAATCACTTCTTCGGGGACGCAAATTTCGGCAACCACAGACGCTACGGTGAGCATCGTTCCTTCACGCGGAAGTGACACAGCTTGCGATGCACAGGTCGCTGCGCTCTTTAGCATCTCGGACCATGTGTGTGCATCAACGTCCGGCTTTGCTGACTCTGCAAGACCACGCACATATTCAGCCAGAATCACACCCGAGTTACCGCGAGCACCAAGCGAAGCATCCTCGGCAATCTGCCCAAGAACTGCAACCACACTCGAACGGCCCTTATCCAGGTTGAGTAAGCCCGCCTGGATTGTCAGGGCCGAGTTGGTGCCAGTGTCGCCATCTGGCACGGGAAAGACATTTAAATCGTTAATCAGTTGCTCATGAGCCTGTAAATCGGCATAAAATCGCCGAAAAATACGACGAATAGCCGTCGCATCAATCTGGGATGCCCGCCGATCTGAGCCCTTATTTCGCACAGGTTCAGGCTATCGGGCATCCTGACATAGGGCGTCGAGGCTCAAATTGAACTTTTACCTAAATAAAAGGTATTCTTACGAGGCTAATTCAATTTCAACCCAAGGAGTCAAAGTGGCTGCTGTATGTGACGTCTGTGGCAAAGGCCCAGGCTTTGGCCACAACATCTCGCACTCGCATCGACGTACCAATCGTCGATTCAACCCAAACATTCAGTCAGTGCGTGCGTTGGTCGGTAAGACACCAAAGCGTCTGAACGTGTGTACCTCATGCATTCGTGCTGGCAAGGTTGCTCGCGCATAATAATTCGAATTCTTAAAAGGACCTCGCTTCGGCGGGGTCTTTTTATTTGTCGCTGAAATGATCCCATCCGCCGCCGGTGCGAATCTGTCCATCTACCCAGACACCCACACCGCGATCAGATACGGTGCCAATAATTGTCCAGCCCGATGGCACAACAAGACCATCTGCAAATGTTGCTACGAATGCATGGTCTTCTCCACCAGTCAAAATCCAATCCATGGCATCTGCACTAAATGCACCAGCTGCAGATGCGAGTTCGTCTGGAATTGCAAAAGCATTACTTGAAATTTCTATTCCAACATTGGAAGCTCGAGCGATGTGACCCAAGTCAGAAATCAATCCATCACTCACATCAATCATTGCGTGAGCATGACGACCAGCCTGTGCAAGAGCGTACGGCGGCGTAGGTACACGGTGTGCGTTAACTAATGCGCGCGGCGATCGGAAGCCTCGTTGCAACATAAGCAAACCTGCTGCGGCAAAACCAAGACGTCCCGCAATAGCAACAATATCACCGGGCTTTGCGCCGCTACGCATAATCGGTTGGCGTCCTTCGAGTTGTCCGAGCGCAGTCACGCTGATTGCGATGTGTTCACTTCGCACAATGTCGCCTCCAACAACGGCAACACCGACGGACTCGGCCTCTTGACTCAAACCATCAGCAAGATCAAGGACCCATGCCACTGGTGTTGTGCGAGGTAACGCGAGCCCGACCAGTAACGCAGTTGGTGAGGCACCCATTGCAAAAATGTCGGCAAGGTTTTGGGCAGCTGCCTTACGGCCAACATCATGTCCCGATGACCAATCAAGTCGAAAGTGGACTCCTTGTGTGAGCATGTCTACGCATGCGACGACATTGTTACCTTGAGCTGTAACGACAGCCGAGTCATCACCAATTCCAACACTGACCATGTTTGGGTCTGCGGCACGAAGTCGCTTCGAGATGGCATCAATCAACGCAAACTCGCCAATGTCGCCCACAGTTTGTTCCGTCACCACAGTGTCAACGGTAGTCCGTAACACACAATCAAGAGCGCTTGGGCAGTCACACTTCATTCACGAACACTGCTTTGAACTCTGGCACATTCACGGCATTGTCGGGGTTACCCACACAATGACCTGTCCTGACGTACATTTCTAGAGTGACCCGTTCCCACATGCTCGCTGAGTGCGACGCCATGAATTCTCACAAGCACGCAGTCCGTGCGAAGTCGCGTCAGGTTGGACTGGCAGCAATTTGCTTAGTACTGGGCACGAGTCTCACGAGTTGTGCGGCAAGCACCGTTGCTGTCCCGGACTACCCCGTCGTCGCTACACAACAAACGGCGTGCAAATCGCTTATTGCAGGGCTACCCGGTCACATGCTTGATCAAGGCAGACGGGTCGTCACACCAAGCACAAATCACGTGGAAAAAATTTCTGCAGTCTGGGGTGACCCCACAATTGTGTTGCGATGTGGCGAGGAAAATCCGCAAGTTCCCATCTCGACTCAGGCCATAACCGTTAACGGAATCGACTGGTCTATGGTGCCGCGAACACACGGCTACACATTTGTATCAACATCGTTGGCCGTGACTGTGTCGATTACTGTGCCTGACGTGTATGAACCAGAAGTTAACGTGCTTTCAGAAATTTCTTCGAGCCTGCCCGTGCGAAACTAACGCAAACCCGTTCCACGACGAATCGCGTCTTGAATTAGTGCATCAACAAGCTCTGGATAATCCAGTCCCGTGTTCGCCCACATCCGAGGAAACATAGAAATCGGCGTAAAGCCTGGCATCGTGTTGAGCTCGTTAATGAGAATGTCATCGCCAGAAATAAACATGTCGACGCGAGCAAGACCTTCGCAATCAAGAGCTAAGAATGCTTCACATGCGAGTTCTCGCACTCGCGCACTCACAGAGTCCGATAACTCAGCCGGTACAACGAGGTCCACAGAGTCGTCAACATACTTTGCTTCATAGTCATAAAACTCGTGACCTTCGCGCACCACAATTTCTGCAACCACGCTTGCTTGCGGACCATTGGCAGAACCGAGTACACCACACTCAATTTCGCGATTATTTTCAATGCTTGCTTCAATAACAACTTTAGGATCATGCAGTCGGGCTAATTCAATAGCGGACTCAAGTTCTGAATAATTTTTTACCTTAGTAATGCCCACACTTGATCCAGCACGACTTGGTTTAACGAAAACTGGCAAACCCAAGCGACTTACTCGATCAAGCGCGTGTTCGCGTTGATGCCGCCACTGGAAATCTGTAATCACTTCGTATGGACCAACAGCCAGCCCAGCCGCATGCAACATTGACTTCATGTGAGCCTTATCCATCGATGCCGCCGAAGCAAAAACGCCAGAGCCCACATAAGGCACACCAGCAAGTTCTAGTAGTCCCTGAATAGTTCCATCTTCACCCCAAGGTCCATGCAACACAGGGAAAGCAACATCGACTTGGGCAAGCACTGAAGGCACTGTCGTTTGCACAACAAGTTCGTGCGCCGTTGGGTCAGGCGTAAACAAAACCGGCGAACGCGTGGCATCAACTTCGGGGAAAATACCATCAACGACCGAGAGCCGGTCTGCGTCGTCAGCCTCAAGAACCCACTGGCCAACTCGTGTAATACCGATCGGTACCACGTCGTACTTATCGCGATCAAGAGCTCGCAGAACACTACCCGCAGAAATGCAAGAAATTTCGTGCTCGCTGCTGCGACCACCAAAAATCACTGCAACTCTTATGCGCTGGCTCATAGGTTCAACGCTAGTCCACACAGACGCAATTCCTTTGCCACTAGTCTGATGTGCATGGTTGCGCCTGATTCTCGAGAGCCCGTCGACTTTTCACACGACGACACAATTTCCGTACACGGTGGACGACCACCACGAGTGCCCGATGGTCCCATTAACCAACCCATCGTGGCATCAAGCACCTTGCATGCTGGTGGGCCATTCGGTTATCACCGGGAATACAACGAGACCCTGAATGCGCTGGAAAATGTCATCGGCCAACTCGAAGGCGGAACCGCAGTCACATTCTCAAGTGGCATGGCCGCCGCGAACGCAGTCTTCGATTTATTCGCGCCCCAGTCAGTCATTGTGGCCAGCAAATTTTCCTACACCGGTGTCTCAGTTCGCCTTCGTGAACTCGCGGACGCTCATCGCATCACGCTTCGATTAGTCGACATCACAGACATGGATGCTATGCGTGAAGCAATTCATCGCGACGGTATCACTGCATCATGGGTATGGATTGAATCTCCAACTAATCCGATGATTGAAATTGGAGACATCCGAGCGACCGCAGCTATGTGCCACGAAGTTGGCGCACGATTAGTCGTCGACAACACATTCATGACACCCGTTCGTCAAAAGCCATTGGCACTCGGAGCACATGTCGTTATGCATAGTGTGACAAAAGGTTTGTCCGGACATTCGGATTTGCTGATGGGCGCACTCGTCACGGCTGATCATGAACTCGCCGAAGAATTTCTCATGCGACGCGTACTTCTTGGCGCAGTTCCTAGTGCCTTCGATGGTTTTCTGGCACTTCGTGGAATTCGCACACTTAATGTGCGCATCGATCGCGCAGAACACAACGCGCAAATTTTGGCAGAACGGTTACAAGATCACCCCTGTGTACGCGTAGTGCACTACCCCGGATTACCCGGCCATAAGAATGCTCAGGTCGCGAAAGACCAAACGTCTGGCCCTGGAACGGTCTTGTCTTTTGAAACCATCGGCGGACCCGAAGATGCGCAAAGAGTGTGCGAGTCCGTGACATTGATGTCGCATGCAACATCTTTGGGTGGAGTGGAAACATTAATCGAGCGACGTCGTCGTTGGCCAGCAGAAAATCCGGAAATTTCGGAAACACTCATTCGGTTATCGTGCGGAATTGAAAACGTCGAAGACCTGTGGGCTGACCTGCGTGCAGCATTGGACTTGCTGCTTCGCTAATCAGTTGTATTACATGTGCTCCATAGCTTCGTGACCTGATTCCGCCCGAGCAGGACGGGACATAAACGCGCGCAACACTTCAACTGGACTCTTGCCATGGTGCACAACATTGACCACTTGCTCTGTGATTGGCATGTCGACACCATGAGCCTGCGCCAATTCAAACAATGGTTGGCAACTCTTGACACCTTCAGATGTTGTCTTGGTTTTTGCAACAGCTTGATCAATGGTGAGCCCTTGACCCAACAGTTCACCGATTGTGCGGTTACGCGACAGGGGTGACTGGCATGTTGCAATCAAATCGCCGACACCAGCAAGCCCCGCAAACGTTAACGGGTTCGCGCCGAGAGCAACTCCTAGTCGAGACATTTCGGCTAGTCCTCGCGTCATGAGCGCAGCTTGCGAATTTTCGCCGTACCCGAGCCCAACAGCCATACCGTTTGCAAGGGCAATCACATTCTTGAGCGCACCAGCGATTTCCACGCCGATCACATCTGTTGTGTAATACGGGCGGAAATAATCCGTTGTGCACGCATCTTGAAGTCTGCGAGCTGATTCTTCATCAATGCACGCCACGGTCGTAGCAGCTGGCTCACGGGCTGCAATCTCGTGTGCAAGGTTTGGTCCGGACACAACCGCGATGCGCTCAAAGTTGACGCCTGATACATCCGCGATGACTTGGCTCATGCGTTGCGTTGTACCGAGCTCGACACCCTTCATGAGGGACACCAACACAGACTCGCTTGGAATGTGCCCAGTCCATTCGCTTAAGTTTTCGCGAAGCTTCTGAGCTGGAATCGCAAGCACAACAACATCAGAATTACTCAACACTTCTTGAGCACTCGTTGACGCAGTAATGGACGCAGGTAACGGCATTGAAGCGGTGTACGAGGAATTCAAATGCGACCCGTTGATTTCGTCAGCAACGTTCGATGAACGCGCCCATAAAGAAACGCCACAACCAGCATCAGCCAAGATCATCGAAAACACTGTGCCCCATGAACCAGCACCCATCACAGCAGCGCGCATTACTCGCCAGCTTTCGGTTTCTTAGTTCCTAATACTTCATCTCGATCAAGTGGCTGTGCCGGTGGCTGTTCGCCACGAATCTCACCAAGGATTGACGTAATCTCAGCCATGATGCGGGCAGTTGCCTCACGTAACACAGTCGCCGTTAACGGCTGGTTGCGTAAATCATCGAGGTCAACGGCAGGCCGAGCCCACACATGCATGGTTTTGCGTGGAAACAACTTTGGCATTTTGGAATACGGCGCTAAAACTTCTTGTGGACCCCACTGGGCCGCCGGAATAACTTGTGCACCCGTTGTCAATGCAATGCGCGCCACACCATTTTTTGCAGTCATCGGCCACAGGTTCGGATCACGCGTGAGTGTTCCTTCGGGATAAATCACAAGGCACTCACCTTTTTTCACTGCTTCAATTGCAGAATGCAGTGAGCCGACTGCGGCTGAGGTTCCTCGTTGAACCGGGATTTGGCCCGCTCCTTTAAGCATGTGTCCAATACCTGGCGCTTTAAATACTTCAGCCTTAGCTAGGAACCGAGCTGGACGACCTTGGTCATTTGCAAAGTGCGCTGCGACAAATGGGTCGAACCACGACAAGTGATTCATCGCAAGAATGATTCCGGCGTCTGTTTTTAAGTGTTCGCCACCACGCCAGTCTCGTTTTGTGAGCAGCATCAACGGTGGACGAAGGATGCCCTTCACGATGTTGTACCAAAAACCTGGGGGACTCTGCGGTGGCACTTTACTCATAATGACAAATCCTGACACATAAGAAGAGGTCGGACTCGATAGTTACCGAGTCCGACCTCTGTCTAATTCGAAATTACTTGCCTGAAACGTGCTTCTTGAATTCTGCGCCAGCGCGGAACTTTGGAACGGACGTTGCTGCAATGTTTACAGGGTCGCCAGTTTGTGGGTTGCGGCCAGTGCGAGCTGCACGGTCTGACTTCTCGAAGATGCCAAAGCCGCTAAGCGAAACCTTGTCACCCTTGGCAACTGCGCCCTTGATTGAGTCGAAAACTGCGTCAACAGCTGCGGTTGCATCTTTCTTGCTGATTTCGGCACGCTCTGCGACCAGATCAATCAGTTCTGCCTTGTTCACTTGGGTCCTCCATACTTAGGCCCGACATTCGCTGTGAAAGCCGGTGTGGACTTGCGACTTAAGTGTGTTACCCAAGTCGCGGGATTTGAGTTGTTCCAGACTTCCCCGTCTGGCTCAAGTATGACTTTACGCACCAAAATCAAGGGTTTTAGCAACGCCACGCCGAAAAAGCAGAGTAAATCCCTTATTTTTCGGGGTTTTTTGCTCTCAGCGCAAGTATTTAGGCCGTTACAGGCTTAAAACTCGGGCGTTTTGCCTCAAATGCGGCGATTTCATCAACGTGCTTAAGAGTCAAACCCACGTCGTCGAGTCCTTCCATCAGGCGCCACCGGACATAATCGTCGACTTCAAATGGTGCTGTGAAGCCACCTGCAGAGACTGTGCGCTCTTCCAGGTTGACCGTGACTTGAGTTTCAGGATTGTTCTCTACTTCTTTCCACAACTGATCAACTGCGTCTTGTGAGACCAGTGCAGTGAGGAGCCCTTGCTTGCCCGAGTTGCCGCGGAAGATGTCAGCAAAGCGTGACGAGATAACAACTTTGAAGCCGTAATCCATCAATGCCCAGACTGCGTGTTCGCGACTCGAGCCCGTACCAAAGTCCGGACCAGCAATGAGCACAGTTGCGCCATCGAATTGCGGTTGGTTCAACACAAATGATGGATCCTTGCGCCAAGCAGCGAATAAGCCATCTTCAAACCCGTGACGTGTAATGCGCTTGAGGTACTCGGCAGGAATGATCTGGTCAGTATCAACATTGCTGGCACGCAATGGGACAGCGGTGCCTTCGTGAGTGACGAATTTTTCCATGATCATGCTCCAATCGGTGCTAAGTCAGCTGGTGAAGACAGTGTTCCGCGTACTGCGGTTGCTGCTGCAACTTGCGGCGACACTAAGTGAGTGCGTCCACCTGGGCCTTGGCGACCTTCGAAGTTACGGTTCGACGTGGAAGCGCTGCGTTCACCCGGTGTGAGCTTGTCAGGGTTCATAGCAAGACACATTGAGCAACCTGCTTCACGCCATTCAGCACCAGACTCGATGAAAACTTTGTCGAGGCCTTCTTCGATAGCCTTCAACCGCACTCGCACCGAACCTGGAACGACAAGCATGCGTACATCGCTTGCCACAGTGCGACCACGAAGCACGTCCGCAGCTGCCCGCAAATCTTCTATGCGGCCATTTGTGCATGATCCAAGGAACACGGTATCGACGCGAATGTCTTTGACCTGCATACCTGCGGTCAGCCCCATGTATGCAAGCGCCTTTTCAGCAGCTAGCTTTTGCGATTCGTCTTCGTAATCATCAGGGCCAGGAACAGTGCTATTCAATGGCACGCCTTGTCCCGGATTTGTACCCCATGTGACGAACGGGCTGAGTTCTTCGGCATTGATAATCACTTCAGCGTCAAAACGCGCAGTGTCATCAGTTTGCAAAGTCTTCCAATACTCGACGGCTGCATCCCAATCAGCGCCTTGCGGAGCACGTTCTTTGCCCTTAAGGAATTCAAAGGTTGTGTCATCCGGTGCAATCATTCCTGCGCGAGCACCTGCTTCAATACTCATGTTGCAGATTGTCATGCGACCTTCCATCGACAAAGCGCGAATCGCTTCACCGCGGTATTCCAAAACATAACCTTGTCCGCCACCAGTTCCGATTTGCGCGATGATTGCGAGAATCAAATCTTTGGCAGTTACACCTGCAGGCAACTTACCGTTAACTGTGATGGCCATGGTCTTGAAAGGTTTCAACGGCAACGTTTGCGTTGCGAGCACATGCTCAACTTCGCTCGTACCAATTCCAAATGCAAGCGCACCAAATGCGCCATGTGTAGAAGTATGCGAGTCACCACACACAACGGTCATACCCGGTTGAGTCAGACCTAGTTGCGGACCTACAACGTGAACAATGCCCTGCTCAGCATTACCCAGTGAATAAATGGGGACGCCAAACTCTTCACAGTTCACACGAAGTGCGTTTACTTGCGCTGCGCTGATTGGATCAGCAATCGGCTTATCAATATCAATGGTTGGAACGTTGTGATCTTCGGTAGCAAGCGTCAGGTCAGGACGACGCACCGATCGTCCACTCGCACGAAGTCCGTCGAATGCCTGCGGGCTCGTTACCTCATGCACAAGATGAAGGTCAATGAACAATAAATCAGGTTCGCCTTCGGCACTTCGCACGATGTGATCGCGCCACACTTTTTCGGCCAGGGTCAATGCCATGATGCCTCTCCTTTGAGTACGTTTTGACATCTCACATTTCGAGACGGCAATATCACTACATGGACGATAGTAGTAGCGGGGTTGGGGTCCTTGACAAGGCTGCCCACATTTTGGACGCCCTCGAAGCCGGACCAATGACCCTTGCAAGCCTCGTCTCCGCTACCGGCCTTGCCCGCCCCACAGCCCATCGGCTTGCCACCGCCCTTGAACATCACCGGCTTGTCACACGAGACCTCAACGGCCGCTTCGT
>CANFOW010000007.1 GCA_947448865.1 Actinomycetota bacterium | reverse complement strand
GCTGTGTTCAGCGCAGCACCCTTGCGTAAATTATCGCCACACACAAAGAAATCAATTTCATTTGGGTACTCGCGTGACACCCGAATACGTCCAACGACTGTGGGATCGGTATCGACTACGTCAATTGGGGTTGGGAAGATTTTGTTCTCGGGATCATCAACGACCAATACACCTTCAGCATTTTCCAGCAATGCGCGCACTTCATCAGCAGTTACTGGACGATCTAGCACTGCATGTACTGCAAGTGAGTGTGTGGTGACAACTGGAACACGAACACAAGTAGCATGCACTTTCAGATTAGGCATGCCAAGAATTTTGCGTGATTCATTACGAACTTTCAGTTCTTCGCTTGTGTAGCCATCTTCCTTGAGTGAGCCAGCCCATGGCACAACATTCATCGCAAGTGGGGCAGGGAAAGCGCCGAGGTCAGTAATAACATTTCGCACATCTTTTGTTGCGCTTCCCAGATTTTTTCCGGAGACTGCATCCATTTGTTCATGCAAAGTATCAATACCCGCTTGACCTGCTCCAGATGCTGCTTGGTACGAAGCCACAACTAGTTCGCGCACACCGAAAGCTCGTTGCAATGAACCGACAACAACAATCATTGACAAGGTTGTGCAGTTTGGATTGCTAATAATTCCGCGAGGGCGATTCTTTGTTTGCTCAGGATTTACTTCTGGGACAACGAGCGGAACATCTGCATCCATGCGGAATGCGCCACTGTTATCAACGACGACTGCTCCACGTGCTGCGGCGATTGGAGCCCATTTTTCCGAGATTTCATCAGGCACATCGAACATCGCAACGTCGACTCCGTCAAAAGAATCTTCTGTGAGCTCTTCGACTACCACTTCTTGGCCACGAACCGTCAGGACTTTACCGGCAGATCGTGCTGAGGCAAGTAACTTAATGTCGCCCCACACATTTGGACGCGTCGACAAAATATCGAGCATGACAGTTCCTACTGCGCCAGTGGCTCCGACAACTGCAAGTGTTGGTTTCTTTGACATGACTATCGCCCCGTTCCGCCGTACACAACGGCTTCGCCGTCGGCATCCAAACCGAAAGCTGTGTGAATTGCTTGAACTGCAGACTTAGCAGCATCAGCACGTGTTACTACTGAAATGCGAATTTCGGATGTTGAAATCATTTCCACATTGATACCCGCATCAGCAATCGCCTTGAAGAATGTTGCTGACACTCCAGGATGTGATCGCATACCCGCACCGATTAATGAAATCTTTGCAATGTTTTCATCAGTCTCAACATCGTCAAATCCAATGACACTGTGTGCCTTACGCAGTTGAAGTTCAGCTTTCGCTGCTTCGGCCCGCGGAACTGTGAACGTGACATCAGTCTTTGAAGATCCACTCGCACTCACGTTTTGCACAATCATGTCCATGTTGACTCCGGCATCAGCGACAGCTTGGAAGATAGCTGCGGCCATACCGGGTTTATCAGGCACTCCAACTACAGTCACCTTGGCATCACCAAGATCATGTGCAACGCCGGCGATAATTGGCTGTTCCATAATGGCTCCTTGTTGGGACAACTTCGCGATCTTGGACTGGTCAGCCAGATCGGCAATAACAAAAGTTCCTTCACGTTGCGAAAATGACGAGCGCACGTGAATCGGAAGGTTAAATCGTTTCGCATATTCAACGCAACGAAGATGCAGCACTTTTGCTCCCGCAGCTGCGAGCTCCATCATTTCGTCGTATGTAATGCGAGGAACTTGACGAGCCTTTGGGCAAATGCGCGGGTCTGCTGAAAATATTCCATCAACGTCTGTATAAATCTCACATACGTCTGCGTTAAGAGCTGCGGCAATCGCAACTGCAGTGAGGTCAGAACCACCACGACCTAGTGTTGTGATGTCTTTTGTATCTTGCGCGACTCCTTGGAATCCAGCAATGATCGGAATCGCACCTTCGCTTAATGCTTGCTGGATGCGATCAGGCGTGACATCAACAATGCGCGCCTTGCCATGTGTGGAGTCGGTGATTAGTCCCGCTTGCGATCCCGTGTATGAGCGGGCATCTTCCCCGAGGTCATTTATCGCCATAGCTAACACAGCCATCGAAATGCGCTCGCCAGCAGTTAACAGCATGTCGAGTTCACGACCCGGAGGGTTTGGGGATACTTCGTGCGCTAGGTCTAAGAGTTCATCTGTCGTGTCGCCCATTGCGGATACCACGACTACAACTTGGTTTCCAGATTGTTTGGTATCAACGATGCGCTTTGCGACACGCAAAATACTCGCAGCGTCTGCTACTGATGACCCGCCAAATTTGGCAACAACCAAGCCCATAACGCTTAATTCTAAAGGCAGTCTCAGTATCAGGACATCACGTCCAAATAATGGACCAACTACTGGCTTACTTGACGTCTTCCTTCGAAGGCTCGACCGAGTGTGACTTCGTCCGCATACTCCAAATCGCCACCCACTGGCAGGCCGCTGGCTAGCCGGGTGACTTTTACGCCGAACGTTGACATGGTTCGGGTGAGGTAGGTGGCGGTCGCTTCGCCTTCAAGATTGGGGTCAGTTGCCAGAATGACTTCAGTTATTGAGGTGTCTGCTAGCCGAGAAACTAACTCGCGAATGCGCAAATCATCGGGACCCACACCATCAATCGGATTAATAGCGCCGCCAAGCACATGGTAACGGCCTCGAAATTCTCGGGTTCGTTCTACTGCGAGGACATCTTTAGGTTCTTCAACTACACAGAGAATTGTTTGATCGCGACGAGTGTCTGAACAGATACGGCACATATCACTTGATGCCACATTGAAGCACACGGTGCAAAAACGTACATTCTCTTTTACTTCAATGAGCAGGCGTCCGAGTCTTTCAACATCTTCGGGTTCACTGGCTAGCAAGAAAAATGCAATGCGTGAGGCTCCCTTGGGTCCAACGCCTGGGAGTCGCGCGAACTCATCGATGAGATCTTGAACGATCCCTTCGTACATGCTGCTCATGCGCCGCGTGTACCTTCATCAATGACACGTGCGCCAAGAATTTCTTGCGCTAACGCGACACCAGATTTCGTCGACACATTGTCGTCGTCTGGTGCGGCATCTCCGGTATCGACAAGAGCTGCTTGAGCAGAATTCTTTGGTGTTGTCACATTGGGAGACAGTGTGCCTTCCACGCGAACTTTTGCGCCGAAGAGTTGTTCGATGACTTGGGCTATGAGTTCGTAGTGTCCAGGGTTGGACGCGTTATTCATCATGCCGGTAGATGGGAATCCGACAGCAACAACGCCATTAGCTATGGACATGGGTGCGCTGTCTTTAAGCAACATTGCTGTTACCTTCTTCGCGGCGCCCGCAGTACTTATAACAGAGGTCCAATTGTCACGAAGAACTTCAAGTGTCAGCGCTCCTGAAGTAATCGGCTGTACTGGTTCCGGTTCCTGCGTTGACGCTTCTGGTTCTTTCTTTGCTGCAGCCTTCGTTACTTGCGACGGTTTAAGTGGAGCTGCTGGGCTTGGTCGACGTGCGCCTTCAGTTGGTCGCGCAGGTGGTGATGTGCGTGGAGAAGTTGCAGGTGCTGCCTTCTCTGGAACCACTGCAGCAGGTTGCGTTGAGGTCAGTTCTTGGGAAGGCGTGTCGGTTTCCGCAACGTCCCCAGGGGCATAGTCAACAGGTCCCTCGTCGGAACCCGAAAGCGCTGATGCCGGCATTGCAGCAGGAACTTCGCGAGTGGGATTTTGCACATGGGCCATTGCGGCTGCCTGGGCAGGGCTTCGTGTTGCTACGGGTCGTGCTTGCGTTGTTGGCCCGCCTTGCTCAAGTTTGGAAACCCGATCTTCTAAGTCAAGTGTGACTTGCGGAGTTACGAGTCGAGCAACAAGTAGCTCGAGTTGAAGTCGCGGTGAGGCAGCGCCTCGAAGTTCAGACAAGCCCGAACTTACGAGATCAGCAACCCGAACAAGTTGAGCGGGAGTAAATAATTTCGCTTGTTCGGCAATGTCGGCAATCTGTTCTGCTGGCATATCAAAAAGTCCTGATGTCACAGCGTCGGGAACTTGAGTCACTACCACCATGTCACGCAACCGCTCAAGTAAGTCGGCGACAAAACGTCGTGGTTCATGACCTGATCCAACAATCTGATCAACTAAATGGAACAGTTCAGCTCCGTCGCCGCGCGCGATTGCAGTAACGACTTTGCCGAGAATCACTTCGTCAGTGAAACCAAGTTGAGACACGGTATCGGTGTAGGTAATTCCTTCAGGACCACTACCTGCGATGACCTGGCCTAAAACAGATTGTGAGTCACGCACTGATCCCGCACCAGCACGGGCAATGAGAGCGAGGGCAGTTGGCTCTGCGGCAATACCTTCTTGTTCACACAACTTAGCAAGATGTTCCTGGAGGACTTTCGCAGAGACCAGTCGGAATGCGTAATGATGAGTTCGTGAGCGCAAAGTCGGAATGATTTTGTCAGGCTCAGTTGTTGCGAAAATAAAACGCAAGTGTGGAGGCGGTTCCTCAACAAGCTTTAACAACACGTTAAACGCATCTTTAGTAAGTTGATGCGCCTCGTCGATGATGTACACCTTGTAACGCGAGGCCACTGGTGCATAGACAGCGCGTTCACGAAGTTCTTTTGCATCATCAATGCCGCGATATGTTGCAGCATCCATTTCGATAACATCAATCGAGCCTGGACCGTTCGGTGCTAAATCAATACACGATTGGCACACATTACAAGGTGTCGATGTTGGACCATTCACACAATTAATTGAGCGAGCCATAATGCGCGCCGAAGACGTCTTCCCACATCCGCGTGGCCCTGTGAATAGGTAGGCATGGTGAATGCGGTCGCTATTAAGCGCCCGAGTCAATGGTCCTGTGACATGGTCTTGGCCGATAACGTCGGCAAATTGGCCAGGACGGTATTTGCGGTAAAGAGCCAAGGACATACCTATGAGAGTAGTCGTTGACTGTGACCTTGGAATATAAAAGGACCCCTCACGCACCCGTTAGAGCCCGCTTATCCTTGCTGCCTTCCGGCCCTAGGGAGGTTCACAGGGTAACGCCACATGAGGGGCTAGCTCTCATTCTAGAGTCTGATCACGGTTCGCTATTTGCCCCCGTTTACGGGTAATCTCTGCGGTGGAGGATTCGCCTAGTGGCCTATGGCGCTCGCTTGGAAAGCGGGTTGGGTGAAAGCCCTCAGGGGTTCAAATCCCCTATCCTCCGCCATAAGAAAAGAGCGCCCTTACGGGAGCTCTTTTTTTCTTTTGGTAAAAATCGCGCTTTGGACAGATTTTGGGTCGCGTCAGTGTTGGTAAACGTGTGGCGCCAAAATGGCCACGTCACGTAGATGACGGTATTGCTCTGCATAATCCAAACCGAAGCCAACGACAAACTCGTTGGGAATATCAAAACCAATGTAGCGAGCATCAACTTGCACTTTGATTGCATCTGGCTTACGCATCATGGTCATGACGTTAACTGACGCTGGACCGCGTGATGCAAGATTACGAATGAGCCAAGACAACGTCAGGCCTGAATCCAAAATATCTTCGACGATCAGCACATGACGATCTTTGATATCGATATCAAGATCTTTGAGAATGCGCACAACACCGCTGGACTTCGTGCCGTGTCCGTATGAAGACACTGCCATCCAATCCATGTGCAACGGAATACTGATAGCTCGCGCTAAATCGGCCATCACCATGACCGCGCCTTTAAGCACACCAATCATTAACAGCGGCTTATCAATGTCCGCATAGTCACGATCGATATCTGCGGCAATTTCACGAATCCTTGTTTCGAGTTGTTGGTGCGATACAACTATTGAAGTGAGGTCGTCGCCGAGATGTGATGCTTCCACGCGCTACTCCTTGTGTTTCTTGTAGAACAACAGTTTGCCATTATGCCGTTCGCAGTTGAGTGAGCCGGGTAGGTTAAGCGGACCTTGACCATGCCAGCCGGTAACTAATCCATCAATGAGAAGCACGTGTTCACGAGTGAGATCATTTTGATTCGCACCATTGTCGATTGCTAATTGTCGCAAAACTCGGTGGCGAATCGCAGGTAACAAGGCAACTAAATCCTCAACCACCTCAGAACTGGATGATCGCGCTAACGAATCAAGAGCGTCCGCGTCATCGCGCAACATGTCTGCAGTACGAGCTAATGCTTCTGCAATGCCTGGCCCTAGATCACTTTCAAGAGTCGGAAGAGTTGATTCGCGCACACGCACTCGCGAAAAACGGCTCTCTGAGTTATGCGGATCCTCGTACACATCTAGGTCGTTCACGGTTGAGCGAACTAATTCACGACTAATAGCGAGAAAAGGTCTGCGATAAAGTCCGTCAACGGTTCGCATACCTGAAAGCGAACGTGCACCTGAACCTCGTGCAAGTCCTAACAAAACCGTTTCGGCTTGATCGTCTCGTGTGTGTCCGAGTAATACAGCTTTGATGTGATTATTGACCGCAAAAAATTCAAAGGCACTCCGGCGTGCATTTCGAGCAGCAGATTCCAATCCACCTGAGCCAGGTCCACGCTGCACATCAACAGGAATCATGACAACTGATTGACAACCAAGTGCTGTTGCCACAACGACCGCTTGAGTCGCAGCATCATGCGAGGAATCCTGAAGTTGATGATTGATGACCAAGGCTGTGACGCCCAGACTCAATTCCTGTCCGACATGTAACGCGGCACGCAATAGCGCAACGCTGTCAGCGCCACCAGAAAGTCCCACTGCAATACGATCGCCTGGCTCTAAATCAGCCAGGTTAGTCAGCAGCGCAGAACGTAGCGTCAGATCAATCATGAGTTCCTGCTCATGACCATGACTTTACGCTTCACTGACAACCGCATGTCGCCAGTGCAGTGGCGAGGCGATCAAGTGCCTGTGTTAACTCCAACCCCGAGCTTGCATTGTTCGCAATAAATACGAAGTTGAGCACTTGTCCATCCGTATCAACAACAAATCCTGCAAGTGACGCTATTCCCGTAAGTGTTCCGGTCTTTGCCGCTACGTATCCTCGACCTGGATTGCCTGTGGGGTATCGGTCCTTTAGAGTTCCTGAAACTCCTGCAATGGGTAAGCCCGTTGTCGAAAACCAATGGGTATCTAATTGTTGACTTGTCACCCTCAGTGCGCTCATCACAGTATTTGCAGACACTCGGTCATCACGACTTAATCCGCTTGCATCGTGGAGTCGAGATCCAGTCATGTCAACGCCCAATGAACTGAGAACATTCACCTGACTTTGCGCAATCGCATCAAACGAAGTGTGTCCTTGTATTTTGCCCACATGGTGCGCTAAAAATTCTGCCATCGTGTTGTTACTTGTCGTAAGCATGCGTTCAACAATTCCACTCACGGGTGCGGATTGAACCTGCGCGATCTGTTCACCGACATTCGATGAGTCGCTTCGCTTCCCAACAGTGACTAGCACACCTCGTTGAAGTAGTGCCTTAGTTAAGTAGGTTGCAGCCCACGAGCCCGTGTCTCCATATGGCACATCTTTCTTCGTGACACCGAAGTCAACGGTCAATCCAGTGACCGGCGAAACAACACCTGTTGACACATATTCAGCTGGCCACGACTTCGCAGTTGTTTCTCCAGAAAAGAATGACGAATCAAAGTTAAGAATGTAATTGTGCGACCGGTCTGTCACGGCTTGCGCAACATAATCAGCAAGTCGATCGAGTGACGGTGGGCGCTCTACACCTGCGGGCTTACCTCGCCAATGTTTAGGCTCCGCACTGACAAGAGTTGGATCGCCTCCGCCAACCAGTGTGAGCACGTCATTGGTTTGAAATACGGATGTTGTGAATCTGGTCTGACTGCCGAGAACTTTTAGCGCTGTCAATGCCGTAAGCAATTTTATGGTTGAAGCCGGCGCAAGCAGCTCATCTGAGTTCTGTGAAAAGAGAATCTGATGTGTGTCAGCATCTTCTACAAGTACAGCGGTCTTTTTGTTGAGCGGCGCACGATTAAGTAGTGTGCCAAACGCCTTCGCCACTCCCACGGAAGTCGCAGTCTGAACCCCCTGAAGCGGGTCAAACACTGAGCCCGAAATCGTAGGCGGGACTCCATCAGAAACAGCCCTAGATGTCGAAAGCGTTATCGTCACAAGCATCAGCACACTCAGGCCTGCACCAACTACTCGGGCGTGACGACGATTCACGTGGATTTTGGGAACTCCCATACTCACTGAAGAGCACAGGCGCATGCTCTTACACTTAGAACAGCGTACGAGTGAACTGAGAGTAAGGGTGACAACCATGACCATGGAATTTGATGTTCTAGTGGAGATTCCTGGAGGAAGCCGAAACAAATACGAAGTCGATCATGAAAGTGGCCGTCTTCGCCTTGATCGAATGCTATTCACCGCAACTCGCTACCCGCGTGACTACGGCTACATCGAAAATACTTTGGGTCAAGATGGTGACCCACTGGACGCATTAGTTCTAATTGAAGAACCAACGTTCCCTGGAGTTCTCATCCGTTGCCGCGCTATCGGAATGTTCCGTATGCGCGATGAAGCCGGCGGCGATGACAAAATTATGTGCGTACCCTCGCGCGATATTCGCAAGTCACATTTACAAGACATTGAAGACATGCCCGAATTTGAACGACTTGAAATTCAACATTTCTTCGAAACCTATAAAGACCTTGAGCCTGGTAAATCAGTAGAAGGTGCTACCTGGGCAAACAGAGCCGATGCAGAAGAAGAAATTCAAGCTTCGTTCGCAAGATTTAAATCCCACTAATTAGAGGCGATGACTCGAAAGTCGCGAGCTCCACGGCTAGCGATTAAATCTCCACTGCGATCATCAATCAAAGTAAGCAACTGGAATCCAGGCAGTTCACTTGAAATCACAATCGGGTCAGTGACGCCGTCTGGATTTGTTGGGTCAGTTTGACCATCAGGTGCTGTTGAACCCATTGGCACATCGGGATACTGCTTCCAGGCACGTAAGTCACCATCGGGATCAAATAAATAAGCACCATCACCCATAAAAATTTTGCCCGTCATCACGTTTTCAAAAATCGGTCCGTGGTCACCCATATAAAAATCGCGATTTGTTGCTTTGCCCTTATCGGGATGGATTCGAATCGTTTCGTCAGGCGACAAAATCGTGCCTTTGGGAAATGTGAAGTGATGACCTTCAGGTCCCTGCAGACCACTGTCACGCACCCACCAGCCAGCCAGGTTTACGGATTTAGTTCCGTTGTTCGTAATCGACATGTACTCACCGTTGCCATTAGTGCCGTCGTTACCCGGAGCGTCCCAAACAACGGCAACATCAAGGACAGCGTTTTTGCTAGGACCGGCGCCGCAGTAATCAGTTTGGAATAACCCGACCTGACGTTGTGCGGCCCACTGTGAAAATGCCATGTAATACCAGTTGTAGGAATACTCAATGGGGTGAAGCATGGGCAACGCTAAACCTTCAGCGATGAGGTACGCGCCGACGTCACGCCAGGCACCGTCTTTGTACACAGAGATGTAGCGGTATTCGCGGCCACGACTTGCTGTCGAGACCTTAAAGGATTCGAGTCGAACTTCTTTATCCAAAATCAGATCACGTAGCAACGCAGTCGCTTCGGCGGCGTGACATTCGCCGGTAATGCCTGTGTTGTCCGCTGGGTAGGAGTATTGCTCCATCGCTTGCAAGCTCAACAGGCGAATCTTGCGATTCTTGCCGGTGGTCAAATGAACCAGAACGGTATCGCCGTCATAAACCCGAGTGACAACACCATGTTCACGAGCATCGGGGACAACCGGCTTAGGCGGATCTGTGGCCCACGCGCCACTCGATAGCCCCAATGACAGCGTGACGGCACCAATGGACGCAACAATTCTTCGAAGAGTTCGAGCGCGCACGATGTCACCTGCAATTCTTTGGGCAAGGCTTCCGATTCTACCCGAGCCTGCCTAATCCTGAACCGAGGAAAAATCCTTGTAATTTAGGCGTTTGCTGCCTCTACGCCAGCCAATAACCGAGCAACAACGTCATGTGCGCTCCAGCCAGTGGGGAAATCCTTCAGCATGGCTTCGACGTCACTGGTTGTTGCACCGAGCGTGAGCAGAGGCGCTTCCTTGTAACCATCTGGGCGTTCTTGCCCCAGCCCGACGGCTGCGGTCAAACCATTGCACAAACAAATGCGTTCACGAAGATCGTCTTCTTCGCCACCCTTTTTCAAGAATGGATCTTCAGGTTCGGCAGCGCATCGATATGTGACTTTGCTGTTCTCATCAATGTGGCTAGAACGCAAGTATCCAAGGTCGCACAAACGAGGACGAGCCTTGTACACATCGCCCGAACCCATAGTTCCAGGAAGTTCGACAACCTTGAATGGGAATCCGGTTGGGGATGCGCGGTGATCCGTGCGCACTTTGAGATTTCCTTCACGAGCCGCTTGCAACATTTGCTCGCGGTACTCCGGCAATAAACCAGATTCATTAGACAGTGCAAAGAGCGACCCGACCTGCACGCCTTCAGCGCCTAGCTCCACGGCTTGCTTAACAGACTCGGTAGTCGCACGTCCGCCTGCGAGCCAGAACGGTAGGCCGACATCGCGTACCTTGTCGATGTTTGCTTCATCAAGGGGGCCGTAGCCAGTCTCTGTTTCTTGTAAGCGACGAGGTGGCGCGTTGTGACCGCCAGCCATGAAGTGCTCAACAACAAATCCTTCGGGACGAGTTACTTCGTTGCGAGCTAAATACGACGCCAACACTTCGGCCGTCACGATGGCAAGGAATGCTGGGCGAGGAAGTTCTGGCGCAACGCCAAAAGATTCTTTCGGATCAAATTCCAAAATTGGAGCGGCCATTCCAGCTGGGCGATCTGAATCAATTGTTAATCCGCCGGTGAGTCCACGAGAAAAGTCAGTCATCAATTGTGGAATCTCTCGAGGAATTCCAGCACCCATCAAAATTGCATCGACACCCGCGAGCATCGCGCCATACAGCGCAGCTGGTGTAGCGGTCTGCAACTTCTCAAGGAAGTTGATTCCCACTTTTCCGGTACCTGCCTGCTTGGCTAACCACACTTCGACAAAGTTTGCTGCAACGGTGAGTTGGTCGTGCTCTTTGTGTGGCTTAATGCTGATTCGTCGCATTGGACGATAAGGCTTACCGTTACGACCTTCGGGCAAATAAAAAGTATCGAGGATGTGTTCAGCAACATCTTGGTAAGGGAAAGCAGCAAGCGCCTGGCGCATGTGTCCGCCCTCGTCACCATTTTGCAACCGTCGAGCAACGATTGTTTCTAGGGCAGTGCCTGACACAACGCCTAGCTGGCCATCGCTGGCCACCGTCTTTGCTAGGTACCAAGACGATACGGCAGCGCCCATGCCGCCCTGAATGATTGGGGGTAGGCCAAGTTCGTTCATCAGCACTCCTCGTGCGGTATCGCCTTGCAGGCTACGGTACCGTAACCTACGCTAGCGTAACCTACGATACCGTAGGTTCGAGATTCTGCAAGGTGAATTGTCAGTGAATTCCCCACGATTTGGCCCTAAGACAGCAGCAGCGTGTCTAGCCCACGCACTAGCCCAACACGATGAACAACAGCTTTAGCAGCAATCAATGTGCCCGCAACATAAGGCATTGGGGAATTCCCTGCATCAAAGCGAATCGTGAGACGCTCATCGGGCATACCAAAGACCGTCTCGGTAGCCACAACAAACCCGGGAAGCCGAAGCGAGTGAACCTGCGTGCCGTCAATGTCTGCTCCTCGTGCTTCTTGAGGACCGGCAATATCTGATGGGGCAATGTCGAATTCCGGGCGATGAACCGCACTTAATCGTTCGGCTAGTTCCCGAGCAGTGCCACTCGGAACGTCTGGTTTTGTGGCACTCGCGTAATCAATGACTTCCCAACGCGGCAAGTGCTGTGCAACCAAGAGTGCTGCAGCTTGGGCTAGAGCGGCCGTAATCGCGAAATTGCCAGCTGCCACCACACCAACAGACTGAGCTCGCGCCGCTTGATCAATGTCTGCGAAATCTGAGGCAGTAAGTCCAGATGATCCAACAATCCCGTGAACTCCGTGCTCGATACCTAACAAGATGTTGGCTTTTACGCAGTCGTGAGATGTGTAGTCAATGAGCACATCAGCACCCTCGAGTGCACTTTCAAGGTCGCTCACGACGGGGACTCCCCATTCGTTGCCTTCTAGTACCTGTCCCAAGTCCTGACCCGCCGTTTGGCGAGCGACAGCCGAAACTAATTGGAAGTCATCTGATTGACGGATTGCGAGAGCTAATGCGCGGCCGGTCCAGCCTGTGGCGCCTGCGAGACAAATTTTAATCATGCAGGAAGTGTGCCACGCAACAGTTAACTTCGGTGGGACGACTGACGGATTGGTATTTCAGAGAGATGATGAAAAGAGACACAACTTAGGAGACACCATGGACCTCACAGGAAAATTTGTCATCGCAGTCGTTACCCGTGATGAAACTCGCATCTGGACTACAGATGCAAAACGTGGGGAAGTACCGAATACGATTTCGCTCCCACCTGTTGATCACCATCATGTGCGTGAAGCACAACATCATGGTGGTCATGACTCAAGTAAGAACGACAAGCCGTATTACGAAGCGGTGTCGCAGGCACTTCGTCCTGCTTCCGAGATTCTGCTCATGGGGCACGGTAAAGGAAAGGGCAACAGTATGTTGCAACTCGTTCAGTATTTAGAGAGACATCATCACGAAGTGGCAAAGAATGTTGTTGGCGCAGTTGATGAAAACATCGTCGCAATGACCGAGCCCGAAATCCTCGCCGCAGCTCGTCACTGGATTGAAGTGCACCGCACTTTTATTTAGGCAAGTGTGTTATCTAGTTGTTCGTCGTCAATTTGAGTTAACGCACGAACGTCTTTAACGGACAACATAGCGACAACGACAACGCCAGTAACAATCGCAAACCAGATCAAAGCATTCTGCGATCCGATTGCCATCACAAGAGGCCCGGCGAGCAATAAGCCCAACGGTGCAAAGAACAAGGAACCAAAAGCGTCATAGGACACAACGCGCGAAAGTGATTCGCGTGGGATGTGCGTTTGTAACGCTGTCTGCCACAACACCATAAAGAAATCCATCGCGAAGCCACAGAAAAATCCCGCGACCATAATGATTGGAATCACAGTGGTCAGGCCAATGCTCGCAAACCAGGCAGCAAGAGCAAACTGCATGCTCAGTCCGACGAAAATTGGACGGCGAGGTTTGATGCGCATTGTGGCGATAACCCCAAGCACCATTCCGACGGAAAATGCGGCCAAGATCCACGACCAAGGTTTCGGGCCACCTAATACTGTCTTTGCGTGATACGGGCCAATGACAGACAGCGCACTTTCAAACATCATGACGATGATTGAGTACCCGGCAACAATCGTCACAACCCAGGTGCGACTCGTGAACTCGCGCCATCCATGCATCAAATCATCACGAACCGAAGAAGTATCCGTTTGCGTGTCTCGACGATTACCAAGTCCCCTGAGTTGAAACACCAAAATACCTGCGACCAGGAATGTAAATCCGTCAACCACAATCGCTGGTCCCGAACCTATGGCCGCAACAAGAATGCCACCTGTGACCACACCAAAAATGTTTGACGTGTTGGACACTAATCCGACAAATGAGTTCGCATTCTGTAATTGCTCTTCAGGAACGACTTCGGGAACGATTCCTGAAAATGCCGGCCACCATGCCGCATTGAGCGTTCCACTCAACAACGCAATAACGACCAAGCTCGGAACTGTGGCTTTATGCGTAATAAAAGATATGCCATTGCCAATAACTAATGCGCTCAGCATGATGTCAGATGCGCCGACAACCAAAGCCCGAGGAAAACGGTCGGCAATAACTCCACCGACCAACATGAATGCCACGATTGGAAACAGTTGTGCTGCCATCACAATGCTTAATGTCGATGGTGTGGCGCCCTTGAGATCGAGTACACCAAAAGCAAGTGCAATTGGGGCTAGCCCATTTCCGAAATTGGAAATAGTGCGGGCAACAAGTAACTTGCGAAAATTCGCAATGTTGAGCAGTTCCCGATTTTCATTTCTCATGACACAGGTAAGCCTAACGGCGTGATAAGTCAGCGCCTGAATCGTTGACCCAATCGATTACGCCTTGCCATGGTCCCCACCCGTCTTGCATTGCCAGATGCGCCGCACCAGGCAATAAAACCGTCTCGAACTCAAGTACATCCGAGAACGTTTCGATAACTCCGCGTGGAATCCATGGATCAGCATCACTTGCTAGGACTGTTGTCTTTATGGCCGCGGCATGAAGCCGTAGCTTTAATTCATCGTCGCCCAGAGTTAGCGGGAATCCAATGGCTGCTTCGCACAATTCAGGATCAGCGGGAGCCACGAGCAATACTCGATCAACAATTTGTGGTGCAAGGTCACGCATAACAATGTGCATCCAGGTGAGACAACCCAGGGAATGTCCAATCACAACTAGCTCGTCATCGCCGAGTTCAGCAAGCATTCCTAGTTCGGCCGACACTACTTCAAGCCATTCGTCGACTACTGGATTATCGGTATTGGGTAACTGCGGGTACATCACCTGATGTCCAAGGTTACGGAGCGCGGAAACAAGCCGATGTTGCCAATGCTCGGGGTCGCGTCGATTATTCCAGCCGTGAATGACAAGTACTCGCTTCATAACAATTCCTTTGTATTCATCGTGATGTCTCGTGCTTATTGGCTAATGCAAAATGTTTACTGCGCGTGCAATCACTAACGCTACGACGACAAGTGAGGTTGACGATTGCAACATCATGAGAAGTTTCGCCCATCGTGTCAATGGGAGTACATCTGTTGGACTAAATGCACTTGAGTTCGTAAATGACGTGTAAAGGTAATCAAAAAATGAGGCAGCCCAATGTGGAGCCGCTAAACCAGGATCGCTCATCTGAGGAAACATGAAATCAGGGATATGGTCACGAGCTTGAGCACGTGCACCGGGACCTCCGCGATCAAATTCCCAATACCACAGCGCAAAAACTACAACGTTTGTCAACCAAATTGAACCGCCAGATTTCAACAACATGTGCGCATCATTGAGTTGCCCACTTAATAGCGCGTTAATGAGACGCACCACAGAAATGAAATTCGCCAATGACATTGTGACTACCAAGGCAAGACTTGCGACTCGTGGTCCTTTGTCGTGTGAGCTGATTCGTCGAGGATTGAGCACATTTACGACAACAAGCAGTGCTGCCTCAACTCCACAAATAATGCCCGTGTACGACTCATTGAATTCTGCTGGCAATGTCACTTGGAGCGCTATAACAATTGCCACAACAATCGTCACTGGCCAACGTGGTTCCCCACGATGCACACGGTGCCAAAACGGAAACTCTGGATTACTGGATGTCATGCAAATACCTCAATTACAAATCTAGCCGTTCCAATCCGTGACTCAACGGCTTTGTTCGATTACGGAACAAAACAGTCGCAAGTGTTTTGCGAGATGCTACGACTACGATTGAGGTGTGAGCGAATATCAAATCACCTACTGGCGAACTATCCCGTCTCTCGTTGTGGCGCGAAACGACCAAGACACAGTCAAAGTGTCACTTGCGCAACGTTTCCAAGAGGCAATTGACGAGGCTGCCATGCAAGCAGGAGCCTCTGATGCTGACGCCTACATGGATGGTTGGAACCGAAGTGAGTGGCTTGAACATGATGGCTCGCCTCACGATGTGGCTGAGATCGTCAGCAAAGAATTAGAAGCACGCCTAGATGAGGCCGCTTTGAATGAACTGATTTCCTCGATTGCGAATTAGGAGCACACCATGACCAACGTGTACGAATGGCTCGATGCGGGCAACAATCTGGTCGGCGACGGTGCGATGGGCACAGCACTGCAAGATGCTGGCTTAATTGATGGTGGCGCTCCCGAATTGTGGAACGTTGATCATCCCGATCGAGTTGCGGCAATTCTGAAGCGCTACGCGGATGCGGGAGCTCATTTCTTAACAACAAACACTTTCGGTGGAACCCGGCCGCGGCTCGCCATGCATGGGTTAGAAGACCGGGTCCATGAGTTAAACAAAGCAGCAGCTGAGGTTGCTCGAGAGGTTGCGAACTCAAGCGAGGCATTGTTTGTCTTCGGCGATGTCGGCCCGTCCGGTGAGTTGATGGAACCCATGGGTCTCTTAACCCCAGAAAGTGCTCAAGAAATATTTGCTGAACAGATTCAAGGTCTGGTTGACGGCGGCGTCGACGCGATTTTGATTGAAACGATGAGCGATCTTGATGAAGTACGTGCTGCCGTAGCTGCAGCTCGACAGGTCGCTCCTGAACTACCCGTGGTGGCAACGATGAGTTTTGACACCAACCTGCGCACCATGATGGGCGTTAAGCCTGCAACGGCAATCAAGGAAATCGCTGAGATGGGCGTGCGACTGATTGGCGCTAACTGCGGGCGCGGTACGGACGAAATGCGAACCATTGCCCAGGACTTCGTCGATGCAAAACCAGATGGTGTCCACATTCTGCTGACAAGTAACGCTGGCCTGCCGCAATTGGTCGGTGACGAGTTTATTTATACGGGTTCACCTGACGACATGGCTGAGTTTGTTAGTGACATGCATGCTTTGGGCATTAACGCCTTTGGCGCATGTTGCGGTTCAAATGCAGAACACATTGCCGCAATTGCCAAAGTGCTTGAGTAAAAGCACACTGGGCTATTAGTGTGGTGCTCGGGAGAACAGTCTCCCTTTAACCACAGGGGACGCTATGTCTAACCAATTTGAGGATGCACCTCAGATCAGCGACCAGGACCATGAACTCGACTATGTTGCCCGCAAGTTCGGCATCACCGTTGAACAGGTCAAAGAAGCAAAGGCTGCCGTAGGTAGCACTGATCGTGTTGCCATTTACGCGGAAATTGAACGCCGCCACGGCAACTAGTTCCATCTCAAAAAGGCGCAGGGTCACTCCTGCGCCTTTTTGTTTTGTTTAGAATCTTCGTGAATCTGACACCGTTCAATGGCTGACACAATAGAACGCATGAGTGAACCAGACCGCAGCAACTTAGGACCTGGCGAGTTCTATCCGGTCATTGGCGTGGATCCTCATCCCTTGCCTTGGCCCGAAGGTCCACAGTACGACCCAGAGCTTCTCACGCTCGGTGATCGACGCAATGTCATTGACGAGTATCGCTACTGGAGTATGGAAGCGATTGTCGCTGATCTTGATACGAAACGCAGTCCACTGCACATCGCTATTGAAAATTGGCAACATGATTTGAATATCGGTTCTGTGGTGCGTACTGCAAACGCTTTTAATGTAGCTGGTGTTCACATCGTTGGACGTCGTGGATGGAACCGTCGCGGAGCGATGGTGACTGACCGCTACTTACATTTGTTTCACCATCCAACAGTTGCAGAATTTAAAGCCTGGTCACTAGAAAACAACGTTCCGATAATTGGCATCGATAACGTGCCTGGGTGCGGTTGGCTTGAATCTGCCACACTTCCTCGCGCGTGTGTGCTGTATTTCGGTCAAGAAGGTCCGGGGATGTCTCCGGAAGGCATAGAAGCCTGCACACAAGTTTTAGGAATCGAACAACGCGGATCCACCAGATCTATGAATGCGTCAGCAGCGGGTGCAATTGCTATGTACGCCTGGGCTATGCAGCACCTGCACTAACTGGAACATGCAGTCGGTAATCAAGCGACTTCACCAGCCGTAGCCAGGAATGTACTTTCCTACCGGTTGATTATCGCGTTGAAATTGAAAACACGTCGCTCGTTGTGGCGTCGTAATGAAGAGTGGGATCAATCGCTGACACAAAACGGTAATAGGTCTTCGCGTATGTCCGAATACTTATCGAGGCTCGTCCCGTACTATCCGTATACGAAATTGCTCCTGGCACGTCTGTCCAAGCCGAGACTCCATCCGCTGAGGATTGCAGTCGAACGATCAGGTTTGCGATGCGCCCCGAAGTACGGGTACCCAGAGTTGCTTTTACTGTTTGTTGCGATCCCGCTACAACCGCTAAACGGGTATAGGTAAGCGACGTAAATTTCAAAGTGAAAGCATGGATTGCGTCAAGAGCATTACGAACCTGCACACAGTCATTCGAAACGAAATCACTCACATTCGCAGTCACTAAATCTGAACAAGCAAGCAACATTGCATTTCCGAAATCAAAATACGTGGCGGAAGCTGTCAGATGGCTCAGTGATCCGAACGCCAACCGTGTCATCTTTGTAATTGCCGTGCATTCGCTTGGTAGATCACACAAACCGTTTTGGTTTCCAGCAGTATTTGGCTCAGTACCAATCGGCGTTACCGTGATGTCAGATTGAGTTCCGCCATGCGTGATGAGCCACGCAAAATAATTCGCAGGGCCGTTATTGGTATGTGAATCTGCGCTGGGTGAATAGGTCGCAGATATATCCGTAATTTGTCCGGACCCAATACCCTGCATATTTCTGAAAGGCCCGCGCGCAACATCTGGAATGAATTGCCCAGGAACATTCGACAATCCAACATCTTCACCCATTTTGAATGAAGCATCAGCTGCCTCGCCGGGCGACACTGTCAGTTGATCGACGGCCTCACCAAAGAAATCTGAGTAAGCCTCAGACAAAGCGTTTGCATCGTGTGTTAATCCACCTGTGAACGAAATAGCACCCGTAACTCCGTGAGCGAGCTCGTGGGCCACCACATCGTCAGCCACATAACCTTTGCCCAAGAAAATTCCACTGCACACAGTTGAGCCGCAGTCAATTGCTACGTCTGAAGAAGTTTTCGACCACCATGCAGTCCAAAATGCATTTGCGTAATACTTCGGATATTTCGACGAATACTTTTTTGTTCCTGGTTTGTATTCGCAATATCTCAAACCATGAACCGCACATACGTTAGTGAAAGCACTTATCCGAGGCTGACAAATATCATCGGCTTGATCCTCGCACTTCGCCGCAGATTTCACCTTGCTGTTGTAGTTCATTAAAGGAGAAACGTTGCCCAGATATAACTCGTCATTGATATTAATTCCGACGTAGTCCTTGAAATATTGAATTGTCTGATTTATGTCGGTCGTCGCATGTTGAAACTCGGAAGCATCAATTGCGTTACTGAGATTCGGCGTGTTACCAACATTTCCAATGTTGCATATTGGAAGTGGTGTCGAATTTACATTCACATATTTTTTCTTCGAACGCGAATACGTCAAGATAGTTTTTGGGGCACCGGACTTGCGATACGACGTATCCGTGCGTTGTAAGTCGCACACCAAAGGATTTGGATCAGCCACATGCCGAACTACAGAGCTGCTTGTAATCACACTGCCAGAGGCGTCATCGACCAGCACATAAATTGGCTCACGTGTTGAGTCGACAAAATCTACGCGAGCTGACCATACGTAACGAACACCTTCAAGCGGCGATTGTGTGACAGCGCTATCACTAATTTCCAACGCGAGTTGCGTTACTACAACCGAATCAAACGAGACCGCAAGTGCACTAGCAACTGCAGAGGCTACAAAAAGTGCACTGGAATTTTGACTATGAATTGGCTCAATTTGTGGAGCGCGTCCAATCTTTAACGAATAGGACAACAGCGCTCCGCGAGCGTTCACTGTTATTGAGATAAGTGAATCTGCAACAGGGATACCCGAAATAGCCTGAGTAAACCGAACTGTTGCAAGTGACCCAGTATCAATAACACGCTCTACGGAAAATTCATTGTCAGTAAAACCATATTTTTTCGCCAGATTGCGCAGGTGTTGTGAGGCCGCAATCGACGCATCAGAAGTGGGTTGCGACAGTGACTGCGGATGAGGCAGTGCAACCATGCGATCTAATGCAGAACCCGGTACGGCGGACGAGGTTGCTGCCTGAGTTGGAACGAAAAGCGTTGCTCCTAATGCGAAAATAATTAGGCCAGCGAATGCGCGCAAACGAGGTTTCGCACTCGAATGAGTCTTTCGCGAACTGAGCCACAACACATCTATAAATGTACGTCATCAATAAGTGCCTGAAACCACACGCCAATCTAAGAACTGTCCAAGACTTGGTGCGATAGTCTCAACAACACTTGGGTTTTGGGAGTGCGTATGAGTAATTCGATGACATTACGGTTAACAGTCGGTTTAGCAATCACAATCATTTTGCTTGGGCTGGCCGCGCGACGTCTCCTATTTTTATACAAGCTCGTGCGTACTGGTCAGCCAGCAGTTAACCGAACAGGTGACCGCGGCGAACGGATCAAGAGTCAAGCGACCGAAGTGCTTGGTCAAAAGAAGTTGCTTGCTTGGACAATTCCTGGGATTGCGCACGTTTTTGCATTCTGGGGCTTCTTGGTTCTCTCGCTCACAATCGTGGAAGCATTCGGTGCGCTTTTTAATTCTGAATTCGCTGTCCCTGTCATTGGGCGATGGAAAGCCGTTGGATTTCTTGAGGATCTGTTTTCGGTTTTAGTCGTTGTCGGCATCGTGATGTTCGCTGTGATCCGGCTTCGCAAGAATCCCGCAAAGCTTGGACGCGAATCTCGATTCTTTGGATCACACACAGGCGCGGCCTGGCTTGTTTTGGTGATGATCTTCAATGTGATTTGGACTTTGCTCCTATACCGCGGTGCACAATACAACGTCAGCATTGACAAAGGCACTCGTAACTTCCCGTTCATGGATGGTGGTGCCTTTGCATCACAAACCGTGGCGCACTGGCTTCATCCACTCGGCCTGACTTCAAATGAATGGCTTGAGTCCATCGGGTTATGGCTCAACATTGGAGTCATCCTTGGCTTCTTGCTCTTTGTTCTTCATAGCAAGCATCTGCATATCGGAGCTGCGCCGCTGAACATTCTTTTCAGTCGTCGCCCGGATGCTCTAGGACCTTTGTTACCTATGTATGCCGGCACTGCCGAGGTGAACTTTGAAGATCCGCAAGACGATGCGCTATTTGGTCGAAGCAAAATCGAAGACTTCACGTGGAAAGGCAATCTCGATTTACTTGCCTGCACTGAATGCGGACGTTGCCAAAGCCAATGCCCCGCATGGAATACCGGGAAACCACTTAGCCCCAAGTTGATGATTATGGATTTGCGCGACAACTTGTTTGCCAAGGCGCCATACATTTTGGCGGGCGAAAACGCGGACCTTTCCGCAATGTCGCAAAAGGTGCAAGACGAAGTTGCTCGACCACTAGTCGGAGAGCGCAGCAGCGACCCACATCAGTCAACAGATGGCTACGACGCGCAAGGCCACCGCAGCCACGAAGGCCCGGTTATCGACTTTGACGCATTGTGGTCCTGCACATCATGCGGAGCTTGCGTCCAGCAATGTCCGGTAGACATTGAGCACATCGATCACTTCATGGACATGCGACGCAATCAGGTCATGATTGAAAGTAACTTTCCGGCAGAACTTGGTGGACTTTTCAAGAATCTTGAAACTAAAGGCAATCCGTGGGGCATGAACCAATCGGGTCGTACTAGTTGGATAACCGAAGTTGAATTCCCCATCCGGGTTTTTGGTATGGATGGCGAAGACAAAATCCCAGCAGATGTGGAATACCTATTTTGGGTTGGATGCGCTGGTGCCTATGACGATCGGGCTAAGAAAACCACCAAAGCAGTCGCCGAACTTCTCTACACCGCTGGCATTAATTTCATGGTGCTTGGCGATGGCGAAACCTGCACTGGTGATCCAGCACGACGTGCCGGTAATGAATTCCTTTATCAAATGCAGGCTCAGCAAAACGTTGAAGTCCTTAACGAAGTTGGTGCCCGTCGAATCGTCGTTACTTGTCCGCACTGCTTGAACACAATAGGACGCGAGTATCCGCAACTTGGTGGTAACTACGAAGTGGTACATCACACTGTGCTGCTTAATCAACTGGTTTCGGAAAATCGCCTGACTTTGCTCACGCCAGAAGACGAGACTGTGACCTATCACGATCCGTGTTACCTAGGTCGTCATAACAAGATTTACATGCCACCACGCGAACTTCTTACGCAGGTGCCGGGCATCAACTTAGTCGAAATGGATCGCAATAAAGAGAAATCATTCTGTTGTGGTGCTGGTGGCGGACGTATGTGGATGGAAGAAAAGATTGGCTCACGAGTAAATCTCAATCGAGGCGACGAAGCGCTTGCAACCGGTGCCAGCAAGATTGCAGTTGCCTGTCCATTCTGTTCCGTGATGCTTAATGATGCCGTCACAGTTCGTGCTCAAGAGTCCGGCAATGATGCAACCGCAGAAGTTGTGGATGTTGCTACGTTGCTACTTGATCGACTGGCGCGCGACTAACTAACCGAGTGATTCTGCAATCTGGTTACACAGTGCGACTGCATCAACACGTAGGTGCTGGCAACGAGTTATCGCAAAGATTCTTAGTCAGAAATATTTGTGCGATGAAAATTCGCATGTGAACGACTCGGCGTAGGTCCACGCTGACCTTGATAGCGAGATCCATACACACTCGACCCATATGGGAATTCGGCTTCCGAGGTCATCCGGAAGAAACAAACCTGTCCGATTTTCATTCCTGGCCATAACAAAATTGGAAGTGTCGCAACGTTCGCTAATTCAAGTGTGACGTGACCGGAAAATCCTGGATCAATAAATCCTGCGGTGGAGTGCGTTAACAGTCCTAAACGACCCAAGCTTGATTTACCTTCAAGTCGGGCAGCCACATCGTTAGGAAGCGTGACAACTTCGTAGGTGCTGCCCAAAACAAATTCACCTGGATGGAGCACGAACGGTTCGCCCTGTTCAGCTGACACTTCACGCGTTAAGTCAATTTGTTCAACCGACGGGTCGATGTGGGGATACTTGTGATTCTCGAACACTCGAAAAAAGCGATCGAGACGTACATCAATACTTGATGGCTGAACCATCTCTTCGCTGTAAGGATCTATCCCTACGCGCCCCGATGTGATTTCGGCTTTGATGTCACGGTCTGAAAGCAGCACGGCTCAAGATTACCGACTACTTCGCCCACAACAGCGCAACAGGTCTCGATAAAAGGCGATAGATTCGAAACGCTTCGCGGGTGTGGCGTAATGGCAGCGCGTAACCTTCCCAAGGTTGAGGCGCGGGTTCGATTCCCGTCACCCGCTCGATCACGTAAAACTGCGATTCTCAGGGATTAGGTGTTCTGTTCCCAAGGGCAGCGCACGAGATTCACGCTAATTCGCCAACCGCGAACACTCGTAGGTGATGTGGGGGCTACGCTTTAGGCATGAAATCGATGCGTTCATTTTTCTCAGGACTGGCTGTAACTGCGCTAGTTGCACTAGGCCCCATTGCCTCAGCGAGTGCTCATGCTGAGTTGCTCAGCACTAACCCGGCAGATGGTTCATCTGTCCTAGCACCACCCATGACAATTTCACTTACTTTTAGTGAGCCTCCGTTGCTCGATGGCAGCGCTATTGCAGTGAGTGACTCAGCCGGCGCACCAATTGCCACCGATCCTGCGACTTTGAATGGCGCGGAACTGAGCGTTCCATGGCCAGCGGACATGCCGCCTGGGGAAATTACAGTTGCTTGGCGCATCACCGCCGACGATGGACACGTCCAAGATGGAAAGTTCACTTTCACAAACTGTGGCGTTGATTCCTGTGGTGGTGGAAATCCGACGCCAATCATGGCGATACCTACAACCTATGCGGCTACAGGCGATGATGCCGAGGGCAATGATGACGGCATTGGTTCAAAGGTTCAGAAATGGGCCGGTATTGCACTTGGAATTGGCTTCGGCGTTGTGCTTGGAATTGTCATCCGTAACCGTAAGTAGTTAGTGGAGTGTCAAATCTGATTTCGAGAATTGCAGTCATTGCACTTTCGACATTCGGTTTAACTGTTGCACTCATACTTGGTCACGGTGCTTGGCATCCAATCGACGCCGGGCTTCCCGATGCCGGTCGAGCAATCACTTGGTCACTTAACATCACATCACTTTGTGCAACGTTGCTTGGTGCACGCATACTGGGCGGGCTTTTTGTACTGTGCATGATTGAACCGCAATCAGACCGCACAGTGACTCGAGAAGGCCGTGACCGCTTATTGCATTTAGGGCGCTTGTCATTGATTTGGTCAGGCCTGCTGTTTGTGATCAGCGTTTTGACATTGTCAGTCGTTTTAGGTTTGTCAGCTGCTGACACAATGCGCCCCGGAGTTATTGGTACGTACTTGTGGTCTCTGCCGCCATCGAGAAGCTTTGTTATCGCAAGCGTTATGGCTCTTGTAGTTTGCGCTGTCGGACTCTTTGTTGTGTCTCTTAATTCAGTCGCCTTGATCGCAGCTTTAGCAACGGCCGCAATTATCGCACCGCTGCTAAACAGCCACTCGGCATCGCTCGGCGATCATTCATTGGCGCTTACGTCTTCGGTCATACACGGTGTATCCATGTCGCTCTGGGTTGGGGGCTTGTGGGCAGTCGTCCCATACATCCGCAGTCGCAGTGTGGATGTTGTGAAACGCTATTCAACACTGGCGAAGTGGTCCGTTTCTGCACTCATCGTGTCTGGAGTTGCCGCATCCTATGCCCGGTTAGATGCCGTCTCAGATTTGTGGCGGTCAGGTTACGGTCAACTGGTATCGATAAAAGTTGTTCTCTTTGTCGTTATCGCCGTTTTAGCTACCCGAGTACGTGCGGCACTTGCAGCACAAGGAAATGTCATGCGCTTTGTTGGCGCCGAAGTTGGTGTGATGGCACTAGCGATTGGCGTCGGTGTTGCACTGCATGCCACACCGCTGAGCCGCCTTGCAACGCAACTACCTTCAGCAGCTGAAGAGATTCTTGGTTTCAGGTTTCCGCCTGCGCCGAGTGCAATGCGAATGCTGTTTGGTTGGCATCCAGAGTGGTTCATGTTGTCAATCAGCGTTTCGGCATTGTGCTTGTATTACATGGGGCTTCGTCGACTAAAAGCGTCGTCAATTTCTTGGCCAGTCTTACGAACTGTCTCTTTCACATGTGGGCTCGTACTTGTTATGTGGGCATCAAGTGCAGGTATCGCTAAGTACGCCATGGTGTCATTTGCCTCGCACATGATTCAACACATGATTTTGTCGATGATTGCTCCCATTTTTGTTGTGCTCGGAGCACCAATTACGTTGGCTTTGCGTGCACTTCCAGCGCAGCGGGAGGCCGAACATCGCAATGCCCGCGAATGGTTGCTCGCCATTCTGCACAGCACTTACAGCCGCTTCATTACGCAACCAATTATTGTGCTCATCATTTTCACTTTTGGGCTTTACGGAATGTACTTCACATCGCTATTTGCGAATTTGATGTCAGGGCATGTTGGACATGTGTTTATGGAAGTGCATTTCCTTATTTCCGGATTGCTCTTTTCATTCATTGTGATTGGAGTGGATCCCGCACCTCGACACGTTCCTCATTGGACACGACTCATGCTGGTCATGGTGGCGATTTCTCTACACGCATTCTTCGCCATCGCACTTATGCAATCGACGGTCCCCGTTGGAAATGCTTGGTATTCGATAGTGCGTCCGCCATGGATTGATAATCCACTAACCGATACCTACAACGGTGGCGGAATTGCTTGGGGATTAGGCGAAGTGCCATCACTCATCTTGATGGTGGTTGTTGCAGTGCAATGGGCAATGAGTGATACCAAGTTAGCCAAACGTCTGGACCGTCAGGCAGATCGTGATGGCGACGCGGAATTACGCGCATACAACCAAAGACTTACTGCTTTAAATCAGCGGGATAGTTAACGCATTACCCGATCGCGCAAAATTGGAAAGCTTTGGCGCCATTCGTCTGCCATGTCGACATCAATATCTGCAAAGAGAATTTCTTCGGTTGCTCCTGCTTCACACACGATGTCGCCGCGAGGACTCACAATCATGGAGTTGCCGCCAAGGATGTAATCGCCATTCACGCCGACTTCATTACATGCAATAAACCATGCTTGGTTTTCAATCGCTCGGGCTTGAATGAGCACTCGCCAATGATTAATGCGTGGAGTTGGCCAGCCAGAACAAAGCAAGAATGTTTGGGCGCCTTGTTCCTGTTGGGCGCGGAAAAGTTCTGGGAAGCGCAGGTCGTAACATGTGGCAATTCCTGCCCGACCGACTGGACTATTGTCAACGATGACAACATCATCTCCACGCTCAAGCATGATTGCTTCGCCTTGATCAAAACCGAACAAGTGAATTTTGCGGTAAAACTCAGCGACCGTTCCATCGGGACGAATCACAAGTGACGTGTTGGACAACTTGTCCCCATCGTGAAGCTCAACGAATGAACCAGCATGGAGCCAGATACCTGCTGACTTAGTAGCAGCTTGCAAAGATGTGATGAGTTCGCTGTCACGTGAGACTGCGTGTGGTCGCAGCGCAGCATTATTAAACGCGCCAACGTGCCACAGTTCAGGAAGAACCGCAATGTCGCACTTACCAGCCAAGCCCTCAACTAAGTCGAGTACCCGCTTGATTCGAACATCTACTGGTTCTGTATCCGAAACATCTATCTGTAACAACGCCACACGAGTCATGGCATAAGCGTATCTAGTCTGGCTAGATGTCGAGTGTTAATACATCCGAGCGAGAACGAGAAACACATGGGTACATGACGCCAATTTCATCTTTATCTTCATCGCTTGTTACTGAATCAAGATGTAACGGTTTTCCATCGAGAACGCGAACTTCGCACGTTCCACAAACGCCTTCCCCACAGGATGAGATCAGCGCACCGCCATTTGAGTTAATGGCATCAAGCAGCGACTCATTTGGCTGCACAGTGAAGTTCGTGCGTGAGCGAGCTAGTCGTACTTCATAAGGTTTAGCCGGTTCGTCGGCTGAACGTTCAACCGCACTGAATCGCTCAAAGTGAAGCCGATCAGCAGGCACCCGAGCAATCAGAGCATTAAGGAGTGGCTCAGGTCCACATACATACACTTCGCCCTTAAAGCCCGCTAGCAGCGCGTCTAGGTTAGGTGGACCACCCATGACGTCATCGGCGTGTACCGTAACGCGCCCGGGATAGGCCTGCTCAAGTTCAGCTACGAATGCCATTGAGGCACGGCTACGACCGGCATAAAGCAAGCGCCATTCCCGACGATTCGGCAGACTCTCGAGCATTGCCTTGATCGGAGTAATACCAATTCCGCCTGCAACAAATAAATACTCAGATGATGGTTCAAGTTCAAAGTGATTGTGTGGACCGGAAATGGACATGGTGTCACCAACGTTGAGTTCCTCATGGATCCACTTACTTCCACCGCGCGACTTAGGTGAATTCAAAACTGCAACTCGATACTGGCTGCGATCTGCGGGATCACCACAGAGCGAGTACTGGCGCTTCAACCCGTTTGGCAAGTGCAATGTGATGTGAGAACCAGGAACCCACGTTTGTAATTGTGCGCCATTAGGTAAAACAAAATCTATTGCACGAATGTCAGTTGCCGGAGTGAAGATGTTCGCAATCTTCATAGTCGTCAGATTTTCACTGAGCTGAGCCGGGCGGCGACCTTCGACTGTTGCTGACAGTGTTCGAGCTGACTTGGGAAACAGTATTCGCACAAACAAAGCAATTGTGGTCAACATGATCAACACAATTGCAACAATGCGATAAACCCACGCTCGAGTATCGGTGCCTGTCCAGCCTGCATGGAATGACACAACCATGACAACGACATAGCTCAGGTAATGCACGCCTTTCCAAAAACGTCGTGGAAGTGCCTTGAGCATAAGTGAAGTAAATTGCACGGCAATCATCAAATAAAAACAAATAACACCGAGAGCAACTGGCCACGGACCAAGGGATTCAATTGCTGTGTACGAGCTTCTGAAAGGAATCAACAAATCCGGGATCTGGAAATACGCAAATGGGTCATACAGAAGTGACCACACATGCAGTGCAGTGAATGCCATCGCCAAACCCGAGACCCAGCGATGTAAATCTAAAAGCCAACCTGGATTGTCATTCGGTTTAAGAATGCGGGTCGAAAGCAGAATTCCCCACGTCACAGAAATCACAAGTAATACCCAGGCAATGAGTGCGCTCGCCCGAGTCACATAGTTCCAAATCATTGGATCCATTAGACGAAATTCTCCCAACCTACGGTCTCGTACCTGTTCAACTTATCGTCCACTAATAGTGCATCGGCTCCAAGACGCTCAATTTCGCTCAACGCATCATCAATTGGCAAAAGCATGCATAGTTTTGTGAGTACTTCCGCGTGAGTCGAAGTCGATGCAACAACTGTTGCTTGCGCGATACTGCACTGTGCGGGTTGGTTTGTCCTTGGGTCAATGATGTGACTTTCACCCCGGATATTTGTCCAGCCACGCGGACCTGAGGTAGCAACACCGCCGTCATGTAGGGCCAAGACATCCAGATAAATACTTGGATTCTGTGGACTCGAAACGCCAATTGTCCAACCTTGATCACCAGGTGCGATTCCGCGAACACATACTTCACCACCAATGAACACGGCTGTTCCTTGGGCACCTAACTGAATAGCTAAATCTGCCGTGATATCAGCGGCAAGTCCTTTGCCAATTCCTCCAGCATCCAGCGCCAGTCCCTTGGGTATCACGATTGTGCTCTCGTCAGCGTTAACGACGACATCAAGAACCGTTAGCACTTGGATGTTCCCGTTGCTCAGCACTGATGTGTCTAATGAATCAACTTTGCTTTGTGCAAATCCGTGTTCGATAGTGGCATGCAATTGACCCGGATTAAATACACCGTTAGTTAATCGATAACCGAATTGCATTTCTTGTATCAGGCGAATTGTGTCCGGACTTACATGCTGAACATTTCCATGCGCATTATTCGCGAGCATAAGTTCGCTAGTGCTTTTGAAGCGAGACCAATAATTCTCAAGCTGATCAACTTTGTGATGCAATTCGTCAAGCATGTCGATTGACTTGTCCGCCACGATGATGAAGCACTTGGAGCCCATTGCAAAGAAATCGATTTTATATAAATCAATCCCTGGAAAAACTGAGTTAACTGAGTCGCGCGCAATTCCCGACAAGTCGAAATGGGAGGGCAAGTGAACTTACACCTGCACCCAGTTGTAACCCCATCTTGCATAGGAAGCGCACTTTGACTTACTGACATGCTGCACTGTGAAATTGGATTTCTTACCACTGTGACTGCCATCGGAAATGCAGGTATAGCTCACTGTTGTGGCAGGTGTTGGTGCCGTAGTAGGAGTAGTTGTTGTACCGCCACCAGAAGTTCCACCGCTTGTCGACGTTGATCCACCGGTTGTGGTCTTAGTTGACTTCGTACTTTTCTTCACGGTTTTCTTAGCTGGCGTTGCTGGACTAATACCAGAGGCTGACTGCGAGGGTGATGGATTCGCTGACGGAATAGCAGGCGACGTGGCTGCAGGAGCCGTTGAATCAATTACTGCAGGTGTCGCTGCGTCCGTCACATCAGGCTGCGATGCAGCAGCTAAATCAGCTAAGTGAGTGTTCCAAGAGAAACTGGCAATCATCGACAGGAACGCAGTCAGCGAGAGGCCAGCTGTGAATATCCGAGATGCACGCGCTGGATGCGGCTTACGACGGAATGGATTAGTCATCGTCTTCGCCCTCATCATCACCTTCACCGTCGTCGCCACCGGAATAATTCGATGATGAGGTAGGACTTGCAGTTGGAGTCTTCTTAACTGGCTTCTTCTTTACAGGAGTGCTCGCAGAGTTATCCGTCAGAACCGATGCGACAGTGACGTCAGGAACTGGGACATCGCTCACGATTGGATCTGGTGTAGCAACATCAGTGGCAACTGGTGCTGCGCTTGAAATTGGATCGGAGTTAACCGACAAGGAGGTCGTAGCATCGCCTGATGTGGCGGCGGCGCGGGACTGCAAAGCCTGAGTGTTGACTGCTGCGGCTGCGACACCTGCAATTAAAACGCCGGCTAGGGATACTGCTGTAGTTACTCGTGATCTCATGTCTTCAAAGTACCTTTGCTTCTTACAAGGAAAACCACATCGTCTCCCAATAAACCACCTGATTTATCCAATATTCGTATAAAACGGGCTAGGTGCGAAATCTTAGCCATTTTTACAGCAATATAAGGGGGTGAACATACTTTTGGTCGAAGATGACCCCTCTGTTGCAGCCGGTGTTTTAGACGGACTAGTCAACGCCGGATTTAAGGTCACCCATGTCGATAACGGCAAACAGGCAATTGCCAGCGCCGCAAGTGCACCATTTGACTTGATTCTGCTCGACCTTGGTTTACCTGACATGGACGGTCAGGACGTGTGTCGCACTATCCGTCAATCTCATCAGACTCCCATCATTATTTTGAGTGCCCGCAGCGAAGAAATTGATCGAGTGCTTGCTCTCGAGTTCGGCGCCGATGATTACATGGTCAAGCCTTTTGGCATGCGGGAATTAGTCGCCCGTATTAAAGCTGTTTACCGTAGAACCTCTTCCCAGCCTGATACACCAGCTGGAACTCAAGAAATCGGCCCAATCAGCATTGACCGCCGTCAACAAAAAGTCCACGTTAATGGCCAAGAGGTTTATCTCACTCCAAAAGAATTTGATTTGTTGGCCTATTTGGCAAATGATCCTGGCGCCGTTTTCCGACGTAACGACATTATGAGCGAAGTGTGGGATACCAACTGGTATGGAACGACAAAAACTGTAGATGCCCACGTTGCTGCATTGCGCAAAAAACTTGGCAATCAAGACTGGATAGAAGCAGTTCGCGGCGTTGGCTTTAGGCTCACTGTCTCTACCTCGTGAAACGTTTACTTGCAGCAGCATTAGTGGGCTTAACGCTCATCGTGTTACTTGTTCAGGACATTCCGCTTGCTGGTTATCTGCGAACGGTTGAAACTGACCGCATCTACACCGCACTTGAACGTGACGCTTTCTTGCTTTCAGATAAGGCGCTTGATTCGTTGAACGATCCGACGGTGGACAATTTAGATATTTTGCAAACAGACCTTGACCGATACCAGATTCTTAAAGGCGCTCGCGTAGTAGTTGTTGATCTCAACGGCGTTGTCGTTGCTGATACTGAAATTCCGTCTATGGCCGGTACTAGCTATTTAAGTAGGCCAGAAATTCAAAAGTCCCTTACTGGACAAGTAACAAGCGGCCGTCGATTCTCTACAACAACGCAAACCGAACTGCTTTATGTTGCGGTACCAATTTTCTTTGGCACGGACCAACTCGGAGTTGTACGCATTACCTACCCAGCGTCGCAAGTTGATGCCACGGTCAATCAGCGCATCTTGGGACTTGCCACCGTCGCGGGCATAACGTTGCTCATTGCGATCATGGTTGCTGTATTACTCGCTAACGCAATCTCACGAAGGATTAAAGACCTCGAAACAATCACTGACGAATTCACAAAAGGCAATTTGTCTGTACGTGCAAACGAGGATGAGGGCACACACGAAATTCGTGCCCTTGCTCGCTCATTCAATGAAATGTCAGACAGTTTGACTCGTTTGCTCTCGCAACAACGTGCCTTTGCTGCTGATGCTTCACATCAATTACGCACGCCCTTGACTGCGTTGCAATTGAGACTCGAGCGAGCTGCCGAACTTATTGACACGGACCCACATGGTGCTTCAGAACGTATTGAAGCCGCCACAGATGAAGCTGAGCGCTTACAGCGTCTCGTTGAGGGTCTACTGGTTCTGAGTCGGGCCGATGCTCACGACAATCCAACTTTGGTGACCGTTGATTTGTGCAAAATTGTGCGCGAACGGGCGGAAAGCTGGGAGGCACTTGCCAGCGACAGAGGAATTGTCATCACTGTCATTCCAACAAAAGTCGCACGAATTACTGCGGTCGAAAATGCAGTCGAGCAAGTCATAGATAACTACATCGACAATGCTTTAGAAATTGTTCCTGATAACTCTGTGATCGCATTGGACATCAGCTACGGAAATCGTTTTTCAACATTGCATGTGATGGATCAGGGTCCGGGTATGCCGCAAGAAGATCTCGAAAAAGCGTTCAATCGTTTTTGGCGCGCACGTAGCGATAAAGAAGGCAGCGGTTTGGGGCTTGCCATTGTTGAACGTCTCGTTACGTTAGGCGGCGGTAACGTGCGGTTAGTTAATCGCACACCTCATGGCCTCGATGCCCAAGCGGATTTCTTAAACGCCTAATTCTGTGCCTTCGGCCACGGATGAAGCAGGTGGCTTGGGAAGTTGGCACATACGTTCAATCCACAGCGCTGTCGCTACAGTGACCACGCTAAATAAAACCGTCACAGCACAGAGAACTACTCGCTCACGACTAGCTGGTGTGGCCCACGCGGGAAGATTGAGTAGCAACACACCTACATAAAATCCAGCCACAAGTGAACCCATGCGCGAAGCGGACATTGCAAGTGCCGCAGTACGGGCGGCAACGAGTGGGTGCATGCGGGGTTTACCTGGCTCTGGCTGAATTCGAGGCTTCATCATAAGAGCCCAAACAATAAGAGTTGCTGCTACGAGAAACATTGTTGTCACTGTCAGCCAGTGAACAGCAAGGTTGTGGCCAAACCACTTAACCCAGAGCCTTGCCAATGCCCAACCAAACGAACTGGAAAGAAGTGCAAGTGAACCAAGGAAACTTAGCCGCGTTGGTGCGAGATTCATCTGTCCTGATTCCGTTCATCAAACACATCGGCTTCGAAAATTCTTTCGATTCCTGAATCTCTTACTCGCACTGCTAGGTCTGCTACCCGACCATGCAATGGCAATTCAAAACTCGGATCTACTTGTGCCCACGGAATCAAAACAAACCCACGTTCGTGCGCCCGAGGGTGTGGTAATTCGAGTCGCTCTGAATTCATAACTAGTGAACCCATCGCAAGAATATCCACATCTAGCGTTCGCGGCCCCCAATGTATTTCCCGGGTACGGCCCTGAGCATTCTCAATTTCCTGCATAGCGTCTAACAATTCTTCGGGCGAAACTTGCGTATTCACAATCGCAACGGCGTTGAAAAACTCATCCTGGTCGGGGCCCCCGACCGGTTCCGTTTCATAAACCGCAGATACGGCAACAACTTCAAGAAGTGGATTATTTCGCAGTTGCTTAACGGCTTCCTGCAGATGACCCAAGCGGTCTCCGAGATTAGACCCAAGGGCAATGGCAACGCGTGTCATGGCAAAACTCGGGTAACACTGACATCGACAAATGACACGGTGATTGGTGCTTGAGGTTTGTGTACTGTCACGAATACCTGTTGCACACCAGCGAGGTCACAAATTTGGCGTGCGATGTCGTCCGCGAGCGACTCAATGAGGTCATAACGGGTTTCTACCACTACGCGATGAACCAACTCCGCCACGTAGCCGTAATCAATTGTTGAACTCACGTCATCGGTCTGAATCGCAGAATCAAAACTTGTGTGAATCACAACGTCAACAATAAATTCTTGACCTAGATTTTTCTCCTGCTCAAAAACTCCGTGGTAACCAAAAGCTTTCAATCCCGTTAACGTAATCCGATCAGTCATGAATTTGTCCTAGTCGTTCAATGACGTCTATCGCATCGCGGGAAGCACGTGCATCATGAACTCTCACGGCCCACGCACCTGCTAGTGCAAGATACGTCGTTAAGGCGACTGTCGCAGCTTCGCGACCGGACATGTCTCGGAATTCCCCATGCGAGTCAGCCAGCAACTCACCTAGAAACTTCTTGCGCGAAACCCCCCATAAAACCGGGAGTTCAAGCGCGTCAAGAGTTTCGAGGTCCTGCAAGATGGGCCAATTTTGTTGAGTCGTCTTCGCAAAGCCGATTCCTGGATCTATGACAATGCGGCTTCGTTCTACACCCGCATCTACCGCATCTGCGACTTGCGACGCGAGTTCACCAGCAACATCGCGTGCGACATCGTCGTAGTCGGTCAGTTGCGTCATGACATTCGACAATCCGCGCCAATGCATGATGATAAATGGAAACGAATTCGTTGACATGAATTCATTCATAAGTGAATCTGCACGGCCGCCGCTTATGTCATTTACGATGACTGCGCCGGCTAACAATGCTTCGCGAGCTACCTCAGTTCGCATTGTGTCAACGCTCACAACCACATTGTTTTTCGCCAATTCCGAAATAACCGGAATGACACGAGAAAGTTCGTCCTCAATTGAGATTCGCTCGGCACCTGGTCGCGTTGATTCGCCGCCAACGTCAACAATGTCGGCGCCATGTGCAGCTAATGAAAGACCGTGTTCGATTGCAATGTCAGTCTGATTGAATAATCCGCCATCGCTGAATGAATCCGGTGTGACGTTCAGAACTCCCATAACGAGAGTGCGATCCAATGCTTCGAGATGTTGTGGCAGCCCAGTGGGGTGGAGCATGGATTATCTACTTGCCGCTGATCAGTGCCATGGCTTCGGCACGGGTTGCTGAATCACGCAATTGACCACGCACCGCCGAGGTCACAGTTGTTGCTCCAGGCTTACGAATTCCACGCATAGACATACACATGTGCTCGCATTCAATCACGACAATGACACCGCGGGGGTTAAGTATGCGCACCATTGCGTCTGCGATTTGTGTTGTGAGTCTTTCTTGTACTTGTGGACGTCGAGCAAACAGGTCCACGAGTCGAGCAATTTTCGATAAACCAGTGATACGGCCTTCGTCGCTCGGAATGTATCCCACATGTGCAACGCCATGAAAAGGTACGAGGTGATGTTCGCAGGTTGAATAGACCGTGATGTCTTTAACAACAACTAACTCATCGTGTCCAATTGAAAAAGTTGTAGTCAAGACTTCATCTGCGGTGCGGTGAAGCCCTTCAAAAATTTCTGAAAATGACTTTGCCACGCGCGCAGGTGTATCTCGCAGGCCTTCACGATCAGGGTTCTCGCCAATTCCAATCAGAATTTCCCGAACTGCCGCTTCAATCCGCGCAGCATCAAATGGTGCTTGCGCAGGCGGTTCAGGAACTTCCTCGATTGGGTTGATGCTCACGCTTGTGACCTTGGGTCACTCGCATCCGAATTTTCATTGAGCAGCACCTCTGCATCATGGCCATTACTTGAAACGCCGTGAGACAGTTCAGATACTGGTGGCACAACTGGAGGACGATTGCTTGGCTCGCGTCGAGTCGAACCAGTCCAGGCTGGACGCAGCGGACGTCGCTTAAGCGGTTCGAAAATTCGAGCGATTTCTTCGCGATTCAAAGTTTCCTTGTCGAGCAGCTCAAGCACGAGTGCATCAAGAACATCGCGATTTTCGTTGAGAATTTCATACGCCTCATGGTGAGCAACATCTATGAAACCGCGAACTTCTTCATCAATAATCCCGGCTACTTCTTCGGAGTAATCGCGTTGGTGTCCCATGTCGCGACCCATGAAAACTTCACCATCGCCTTGACCAAAACGAATTGCACCTAGACGTTCGGACATACCGAATTGCATGACCATCTTGCGTGCCACAGCAGTTGCTTTCTCAATGTCGTTACTGGCGCCAGTTGTTGGATCATGGAAAACCATTTCCTCAGCTGCGCGTCCGCCAAGCATGTAAGCAAGTTGGTCAAGCATCTCGCTACGTGTTGTCGAGTACTTTTCCGATTCCGGAAGCACCATCGTGTACCCAAGTGCGCGACCACGAGGCAGAATCGTGATCTTGTGAACTGGGTCAGTGTTTGGCAACGAAGCAGCCACAAGTGCGTGGCCACCTTCGTGATAAGCAGTGATCAAGCGTTCGTGTTCGCCCATTAAGCGAGTTCGCTTTTGCGGACCGCCAATAACGCGATCAATTGACTCATCCAAGATCGCATTCGTCACTAGTGATTCGCCCTTGCGTGCCGTTAGCAATGCTGCTTCATTAAGCACATTTGCTAAGTCAGCACCAGTGAAACCTGGGGTGCGTCGAGCAACAGCCATCAAATCAACGTCGTCTGCTAACGGCTTGCCTTTTGCATGGACCTTAAGAACATCAAAGCGTCCTGTCAGACCTGGTACATCAACGGCGATCTGTCGATCAAAACGGCCTGGACGCAAAAGTGCAGGGTCAAGAATATCGGGACGGTTTGTTGCGGCGATCAGGATCACGCCTGTGTTGACATCAAAGCCGTCCATTTCAACAAGCATCTGGTTAAGAGTTTGTTCGCGCTCATCATGACCGCCACCTAAACCAGCACCACGGTGACGACCTACGGCATCAATTTCGTCAATAAAAATAATGGCAGGAGCATTTGTCTTTGCTTGCTCAAACAAATCACGTACACGACTTGCGCCGACTCCAACAAACATTTCAACAAAGTCTGAACCCGAAATTGAATAAAACGGAACTCCTGCTTCGCCAGCTACTGCTCGCGCAAGCAAAGTTTTTCCAGTTCCAGGCGGACCATAGAGAAGAACGCCCTTGGGAATTTTTGCACCAAGTGCTTGGAATTTCGCAGGAGCCTGTAGGAATTCTTTAATCTCGAGAAGTTCTTCAACCGCTTCATCGGCACCAGCAACATCCGCGAAAGTTGTTTGCGGCATATCTTTGGTGATCATTTTTGCGCGGGACTTTCCAAACTGCATGATGCGTCCGCCACCTTGCATTTGTCCCATAAAGAAGAACAGCATTCCAAGAAGTAATACGACGGGAAGAACTGACATGAGCAAACTTGCCCAGAAAGAATCGTGAGGTACAACCACGTTGTATCCGCCAGGAAGTTTTCCGGCAGCCTTTTGCTCTTTAAGCATGGTCACTAAGTCAGTGCCCTGGCCAGTGATGTAGTCCGAGGTAAGTTTCGATCCATCTGTCAGAGTTGCCTGAATTGTTTGATCGCGGTCAACCAAAATGACGGACTTTGCCCGACCTTGTTGGACGTCATCAACAATCTGCCAGGTATCAACTTTCTTGACGCTGCCAGAAGATGACAGGAGGTTACTTCCTATCAGCATCACACCTACGGCAAGCAAGATCCAGGACAATGGGGAACGATAAATGGACTTGATTTTCATGTGGTGTACTGACGACTCCCGAATAGAACAATGGCTTCTTACGGTACTACCCGTTGGCACTTTGCGCTAAACCGTTTCGTCTAGGGTGAACGCACTAGTCACCAAATAACCCATAATTAGTGATTTTCTGCTTATTGTTAAAAGGTGATCTTCAAGTCTGTCCTGGATGCTCGGCCGTACCCAGAACCCCAACTCACTGGCGAACAGTGGGGCGAACTCGCGCCACGCCAAATCCGGTTGGCTGATCTGTCCACTATTCGCAGCACCTTGGACTTAAACGCGCTTCTCGCAAGTGACTCAACCTTTTTTGGTGACATATTTGCCCACGTCATCCGATATCAGGGCAAGTTGTATTTAGAGGACGGATTACATCGAGCGGTACGCGCCGCATTACAAGGTCGCACGTCATTGCACGCGCGGGTCTTGGAGATAACTGATTAGTTAAAGTCGGCCAGCTTCGTGCACTCGGCGCAAAAACTCTTGGGTCGCAGGAAGTTGTGGATTCTGAATCACTTGAGCGGCTGGTCCTCGTTCAACGATTCGTCCCGCTTCAAGGAAACATACTTCGTCAGCAACTTGTGTTGCAAAGCCCATCTCGTGGGTAGCGAGCACCATCGTCATGCCATCGCTCTTTAAGTCACGCACGATTGACAGCACTTCATTAACAAGAACAGGATCTAGTGCTGATGTCACTTCATCTAGCAACAAGAGACGTGGTTTGACCGCTATCGACCTAATAATCGCAACGCGTTGTTGTTGACCACCACTTAAGCGATCAGGGAATTGGTTTGCTTTATCAGCAAGTCCGAATCGGGTAAGCAAATCCATTGCCTCACTACGCGCTTGCTCTGGTGATACGCCGTGGACTTTTCTCGGAGACAACGTGATGTTGTCAATCACGCTCATGTGCGGAAAAAGATTGAATGACTGGAAAACCATGCCGAGTTTGCGGCGCACCTGATCCACGTCAATTGCAGGATCAGAAATTTCTTGTCCATCTAAGTAAATGGATCCATCATCGATCGTGTCCAGCAAGTTAATGCAACGCAACAACGTTGACTTGCCGGATCCAGATGCACCAATGAGAACTGTCGCTGTGTGCTCAGGTACCTCAAGAGATAAATCCGCGAGCACCACTTCAGTTCCAAAACTCTTACGAAGGTTTCGCACATCAAGAACACTCATGCCGTTCCCTCGGCATTCTGTCGACTAATGGAACGGAGTAACACGCGATCTGTGTAACGGGTAAGTGGGATAGTGATGAACAAGAAGAGAATTGCTGCAATCACATACGGTGTGTAGTTGAATGTGCGCGATGCCTCTATTTGTGCAGCACGCACTGCATCAATAACTCCAAGAATCGACACCAGACCAGTGTCTTTTAACAAAGCGACTAGATCGTTTAACAGTGGTGGAACAACGCGCTTGATTGCTTGCGGCAACACAACGTGTCGCAAGGTTTGAGATTGATTGAGACCAAGTGAACGAGCGGCAGCACGTTGACTTGGATGCACAGACAAAATTCCACTGCGTATTACTTCAGCAACATAAGCGGAATAGGTGAGAACGACTGCAATTGTTCCGAGAACCAGAACGCTGTTTGGAATGATTTTTATTCGCAGTGCCGGAATTCCAAAACCGACCAAGAGAATAACTAAGAGCAATGGAACACCGCGAAAAATATCTACATATGCTGTGGCCAAAAAACGAAACGGAGTCATCGCCGCAGACTTCGAAGTGCGAGCTAAAGCAAGGCACATTGCAATGATCCCAATTGCAACAGATGCGATGAGCGTCAGACCAATGTTGGTCAAAATGCCCTTGATGACCAAGTGCAAAACTGTAAGTCCGTAACTCCAGTCAAAGAATGTTTTGTTTACAACTTTCCAACCTGGTGAAGTCACAAGCACCGCTGCAAGTGAACCTAAAACAATCAACGTTGAAATGGCTGCAACAACTATTCGACGGCGAGCAAGTTTCTTGCGCAACGCGATGCGTTGTACTTCGCGAGCACTCGGAGACCACACGAGTGGATCAACAGACGACAAAGCCCGACCCACGTTGTCGTGGATCGGGCTGTCGTGAGTACTCATGCGGATAATTGAATCAGCATTACTTCAGTACTGCTGCACCTGCATCTGTTCCCAGCCACGTTGCGGCTAGAGCGTCCAGCGTGCCATCTGCCTTGAGGGCGTCAACAGCTTGTGAAACACAGGATGTAATTGGGCTGTCCTTTGCAAGAAGCAAACCGAAATTGTCGCCGCTTCCACTCAATGGGAACTGACCTGCAATGATTCCGTTTTCTACTTCGACACCTGACAAATAGAACGCAGTCGGAAGATCAACAACCACGCCGTCAATCTGACCGTTCTTGAGAGCAGCTACTGCAGCAGCATTGTCATTGAAGACCTGTGGCTCGGTGCCAACAGTGGTCTTAATGATGTCGATTGCTGTTGTACCAACACCAGCGCCAAGCTTGGCGTTCTTGAGTTCTGCGATAGTGGTGATTCCGTCGAGCTTGCCACCCTTAACAGCAACAATCGCTTGCGGTGTTGTGTAGTACGGGCTCGAGAAATCTACTGCTGCTTTACGTTCATCTGTGATTGTGTACTGCTGCAAGTTGAAATCGAAAGTCTTTGGACCTGGTGTGATTGCGCTGTCAAAGGTAGTGCGAACCCATGTGACGTCGGTATCGGCATATCCAAGTTGCTTTGCAACTGCATATGCGACTGCTGCTTCAAAGCCCTTTCCGGCTTCTGGCTTGTCGTCAATTACCCATGGGTAGTAAGCAGGCTGACCTGTTGCGACTGTGAGTTTGCCAGCTGTCAAAGTCTGGAGCGATGCTGGTGTGCATGCTGCAGCAGTAGGTGCCGCAGAGGTTGCAGACGCATTATCAGCCGAACCGCTTGAGCAGGCTGCCAAAAGTGCGGCAACTGCGACAGCAGCCAGGCGGCGTGATGAAGTGAACTTCACGTTGTTTCTCCTTATTACGTTGGAACATAGGTCAACTTCAGTTGCCCCATGTGGGCCCAGGTGGACCCGCGCTTGCCACATACGTGGCCTGGTCTTACACCGGGGCACCCCATCGCGGTTAGCAAGGGTTGTCGAATAACGAGCCGGGACTTAGCGCTATTTCTCTTGACCAATTGTCAGCCTACCAATTTGCCAGCGAACTGAATAATCGGTCTCGGGTAAGTGCAAGACTTATGCAATGGAGAGTCAGGCCGACCGCGAAGCAATGAACTCAGCTTTGGATCTTGCCCGCTCGGCTTTGAAATTAGGCGAGGTCCCAGTCGGTGCTGTAGTCCTCAACCCAGACGGAGTCATCATTGGTCGGGGCTTCAACACCCGCGAAGCTGACCATGACCCCATGAGTCATGCCGAAATTGTGGCGATGCGCCAAGCTGCAGCTTCACTGAATAATTGGCGTCTAGACCAATGCACCTTGGTTGTCACGCTAGAACCGTGCACGATGTGTGCTGGAACTGCAATGCAGGCTCGGATTTCCCGAATAGTTTTTGGAGCCTTTGACGACAAAGCTGGGGCAGTTGGATCCCTGTGGGATGTAGTTCGCGACCGTAGATTGCCTCATCGCGCCGTTGTAGTGTCCGGAGTCCTTGCGCAGGATGCAGCCGAGTTGCTAGCTGAATTCTTTAATCGGCATAGATAAATTTCAACGATTTTCCGCAAGGCTACGAATACGGGTAATGTTATCGGCGGTGTCGTGTCCGAGCGGCCAAAGGAGCACGCCTCGAAAGCGTGTGAGGGTGCAAGCCCTCCGTGGGTTCAAATCCCACCGGCACCGCCATATGATTTTTCATAGTTTCAGCCCTGACATCGTCAATTCTCGCCAAATCTCACCGCCATCATTATTTGCACATTAGGCTCTTGGCATGATGAGAAGTCTCTCAGGTAAGCCACTCGTTATTTTTGTTGCACTTCTATATCCGGCCATGATGGCAATTTTGTGGAGTATGACATCGCACGACTACAGCAGTGCTCATCTCATTATGAAAGAGCTCTGGTGGGTCATCGCGATAATTGCTGGGATCACTTACGGGCTTTCTGTACTAACACAAACAAAAATTCATTTTTCCAACCAAATCTCTCGTCAAGCTTGGGTACTTGCGATTCCGATTGCACTCACAATCATTGGTGGCTTGCAGGCTATCCAAGGTGGTGGAGTCGTATGGCCCACAGTGACATCGGTTTTCTTGGGCACGCTCTTTGTTGGTATCGGAGAAGAAACGGCATTTCGCGGGATCATCCTCAATCAGCTGGGTAAATCCATGACGGCTACCCGTGCCGTTGCCTACTCTTCATTGCTGTTCGGAGTAATGCATTCAGTAAACGTCATGAAGCAGTCCGTTTCAGCAACAATCTTCCAAGTAATCTTGACTTCGTGTATCGGCTTAGCATTCGGTTGGGTGTACGTCACGAGTGGTGGCAACTTGATTCTCGTGATTGTGATGCATTGGCTTTATGACGGTTTCTTAATTGCGCCGGGAGCATCGTCCATTGGAAAGAATGAGCTTGGTTTGTATCCCGCACTGATCCTGTTTTTGTTGGCCATAACGTTCACCATAATCAATAACCGAAAGTACAAAGGTAAAACGTTGGCAGAAATCGGGCTCACTTAATTCTTGAGCTAAAAGTGAAGAGCGGCCCCACACCTGTGAGACCGCTCTTTACTTTTTACTATTTAGAGATTCTTAACTGCGCTCACAACTTTTGTCAGTGATTCTTTTGCATCGCCAAAAAGCAATGACGTTCTTGGATCAAAGAGCACTTCATTTTCGATTCCAGCAAATCCTGGCCGCATAGAACGCTTCAGGAATACAACTTGCTGTGCCTGATCTACGTTGAGAATCGGCATTCCATAAATCGGTGCAGAAGGATCATTGCGTGCTGCTGGATTCACAACATCGTTCGCTCCAACTACCAGAGCAACATCTGTTTCTGCGAATTCTGGATTGATTTCATCCATTTCCTTCAGTTGCTCATAAGGTACATTTGCTTCGGCTAGCAACACATTCATGTGTCCTGGCATACGGCCGGCAACGGGGTGAATTGCATAGTCAACCGAAATACCCTTCGCTTGCAAAAGTTCAACCAACTCGCGAATCGTATTTTGCGCCTGGGCAACAGCAAGCCCGTAACCAGGAACAATGATGACCTTGCGCGCATACGCCAGCATGATGGCCACATCTTCTGGAGAAGCTGACTTCACAGGACGATCTTCCGCTGGCCCAGCAGCCGTTGTTGCCTTAGCAGTAAATGCCCCGAACAAAGTGTTCGTGAGTGGTCGACCCATGGCTTGAGCCATCATGCGAGTCAGCAACGTTCCTGAAGCCCCAACAAGAGTTCCCGCCACAATGAGCAAAACGTTACCCAGTACATAACCAGAAGCGGCTACCGAAAGTCCTGTAAATGCGTTCAGCAACGAAATCACGATGGGAACATCTGCGCCACCAACTGGAAGTACTAAGAGAAGTCCCATTATGAGCGAAAGCCCAAGCAGTACGAAGAGTATTGAACTCGAAGCATTCCCGGCGGAATCAAGCCAGGTGACAAGCACGATTGCCGATCCAATTGTTAATAGTCCAACAAGTGACGTGATGTATCGTCCGGCTGGTATGACAACTGGTCGGGATGTCATCAGTTCTTGCAATTTCATAAAGGTCAGAATTGAACCCGTGAAAGATACCGATCCGACGAGAACGGTAAAGACCGTTGCAGCTAATGCAGCACGCGTCTGTGCTGGATTACCTGCTGACAAAAATTCAATCGTTGAAACAACGGCGGCGGCTCCACCACCGACGCCATTGAATAGCGCAACCATCTGTGGCATTTGCGTCATCTGGACGCGCTTGGCCGCTATCCAACCAATCACCGAACCAATTGCGGTGGCAACAATGATGAGTGGCAGATGCTGTATCGGACCACCGTAAAACTTCTCGCCATAAAAGAATGCAACGATTGTTGCAATCGTGGCACCGGCTGCGCCAAGGAGGTTTCCTCGGCGGGCAGTTTTTGGTGAAGACAGTCCCTTGAGAGCAAGGATGAAAAGCACTGACGCGCCAAGTTCAGCAAGGCGTACCCAGGTTGGTGTCATTTCGCTTCTCCATCACGAGGCTTTGGCTTAAACATTTCCAGCATGCGATCGGTTACAACGAAACCACCGACCATGTTGATTGCTGCAAGTACGATTGCCGCCAATCCAAGTCCAAGTTCAAGTGTCGTGTTCGCCTTGCCTGTAACCAAAATTGCGCCAACGAGAACAACACCGTGAATCGCATTTGCTCCGGACATTAGCGGCGTGTGCAAAACTGCAGATACTTTTGAGACAACTTCAATGCCTACGAAAATACTCAGCACAAAAATCGTTAAGAGTGCAATTGCATCCATGTCTTACTCACCATCCTTTTTGAGTGGTTCTAGCCCAAGGGTTTCGCGAGCCATCGCATTTCGCACTTCTCCATCAAAAACGACAGCGCTACCTGCAACAACTTCATCAGCTGGATCTGGCGTGACTTCGCCATCTTTGGTTATCAATGTCAGAAGTGACACAACATTCTGGGCATACAACTTGCTGGAATGCACAGAAATTTGACTTGCTAAGTCCTTACAACCGATAAGAGTGACTGTTCCGCCGGCCGTTGCAAGTTCGACGTCTTCGCCTGCAACAGATCCTTCGACATTTCCACCGGACTCAGCAGCTAGATCGACAATGACCGAACCTGGCTTCATATTTTTTGTCATGGCTGCGGTCACAAGAATCGGAGCAGGTCGACCAGGAATTGCAGCTGTCGTGATGACAACATCTGATTCCGATATGAACGGTGTCAAAGCGTCTTGCTGTGCCTTGGCGCGTTCTTCGCCCATTTCTCGAGCGTAACCGCCAGCGCCTTCGAGAGTTTCGAGATTTAAGTTGATGAAGGTAGCACCCATTGACTTCACTTCATCGGCACTTGATGCACGTACGTCATACGCGCTGACCACTGCTCCGAGTCGACGAGCCGTTGCCATTGCTTGAAGACCGGCCACACCTGCACCCAGCACCAGTACTTTTGCTGGTTGAACTGTTCCCGCAGCTGTCATAAGCATGGGGAAAAATTTCGAGGATCTTTCAGCGGCGATAAGTGCTGTTCGATATCCCGCACACAGTGCTTGTGAAGACAGTGCGTCCATAGATTGCGCTCGAGATATGCGAGGAACTAAATCAAATGAAAGTGCAGTGACACCAGCTTCACTCAATGCTTTAATTTCGTCTGCATTATTTGTGGGCGACAAGAAAGAAAGTGTTATTGCACCACGTTTGAGCGACTTAGCTACTGGGATTGGCAGCGGACGAACTGTTGTTACAACATCAGCAGACTTTATTGCCTGCGAAATTTCGCCATCACTAATAATGGAAGCGCCTGCTGTGACATACGAATTGTCATCATGGTTTGCACTGACACCAGCACCGCTTTGAATGCTCACTTCTAAACCAAGTTTGATCAGCTTGGCAACAGCTTCAGGCACTAAAGCGACACGACGTTCACCGTCATTGTGTTCTGCGGGTACTACGACTTTCACTAAATCCCCCTTCGACAGGGTGTTGGAATCCTCACGCCAAGAGTACGAGAGATTGAGCGAGTTCGCCTCTAGTGGGACGAACTACGCATCATTCGGACTGCAATAGCTATAAGAATCAATGAAAACAACGAGACAGCCACCCGATCTGATGTTGTTGTGCCTAGGACGCTACTGACAACGGCAGCTGGGATTCCCGCAATGCCAGAGACCAGTCCTAGGTGAACATCAACATTTCCTCGCTTCAGGTGTGAACGAGTTCCGGAAATCGCAGTTCCAATAATTACCGCGAGACTGGTGCCCCTCGCCATCGTGGCATCGATGCCGGAGGTCAGAATCAATGCGGGAACAATAACGATTCCACCACCAACACCAAGCATTCCTGACATCACACCTGCAAGAAATCCGATTGTTACTAGCAGGATGTCGGCCAACAGTCCGTGGAAAACTTGATGTGGAGTAGCCGACCACAGCAATCGTGCCGCAGAAAGAATTAACACCGCCGCAAAAATTCTTTGTATTGTGCGCAGGGGCAACTTGCCCAAAAGGTGGACGCCATATTTCGCGCCAAAGACCGAGCCGGCCAGCACCAATATAACGGCGGACCAATCGACTTCGTGTTGGATTGCGTAACTTGTAGCGGCGGTGGTCGCAATTGGAATAATCGCAAGTAGTGATGTTGCGTGCGCACGTTTTTGATCTACTTGCATCCAGAGAACATAGAGCGGCACCATGATGAAGCCGCCACCCACGCCAAAAAATCCCGACAGCAGTCCAGCAGCAATCCCGACGGCTATTGCTTGGTAGGTCTGGCGATTAAGTGCTAGCGCCATTTAGGCGTCTCGCACATGCAGGCGAAGTGTTGCCAAAAAGTAGAAGCCAACAGCCCAGGAAGCAAATACTAAGCCGGATAGGTGCATGTCTGTTGATCCACTAAGCCAGGCATAGCCATTGTTGAAAGGCAAAATGTGAACAAGCCAATCAAGTCGACCTTTGGCCAGTGTTGAGAATCCAGAAATAAGTGTCTCCACCAAAGTGGCTGTCAACAATGGAAGTATCACGCCTAGTGCAAGGTTTCGGGTCAGCACCGTCACACTCATCGCGATGATGCAATAAGCGAAACCAAAAATTGGTATCTGCCACAAGTGTGGGATGTTATTTCCACTCAAACTAAATCCGACCACGTCTGTTGAAATTCGTGACGGTTTTGAAGCACCTATAGCGCCAAGAACTGCCCAACCCAAGAAAGTCATGAGAGTGACGTACACGCCAAGCATGATTGTCTTTGCAATCATCACCCTTTCACGTTTTGGAAATTCGCTAAAAGTTAATCGAATGAGTCCATACCTATATTCATGGCCGAAAGTTTGCGCAGCAATAACGCTCAACATGATGACGCATAATAAATTTCCTGAGGAACTATAGAGACCTTGCCATGATTGTTTAGCGCCAGTATCGAAATAGAGAGGAACTGCGCCAAGTAGAGCTGCCATTCCTAAATACAGAATCGACATAATCCACGTTGAACGCACAGACCACAGCCGACGCCATTCATAAATCAAAACCGAGATCACAGCGCACCTCCCAAATGGGGAGTAGAAACCCCTGTGCGATATTCCTGTCCACTTTCCGTGAGTTCGAGAAACACACTTTCAAGACTCGCGGTCTCAGCAGTTAGTTCCAGCAACGGAACGCTATACCGAAAAGCAATCTCTCCCACGATGTCAGTTGTGACATTTGGGATTCGCAATTCTTCGCCATGCGTAACAGATAGCGAAAGTCCTTCGGATTGCAATGCTTCTGCGAGTCCTCGCACATTGTTGGTGCGCACTTTGACCGAACTACCCGTTGACCGCGCTAAGAATGCGGACATGGACTCAGATGCAATAAGCGATCCTCGTGCGATGACAACAACATCGTCAGCAAGTAATTGCATCTCACTTAATAGATGGCTGCTGACTAATACAGTTCGGCCAAGTGAGGCATAAAATCTCAAAAAATCTCTCATCCATTGAATGGATTGAGGGTCGAGTCCGTTTGCAGGTTCATCAAGAATCAACACTTGCGGATCCGCCAAAATAGCGCCAGCTAATCCCAGCCTCTGTCCCATGCCAAGTGAAAATCCGCCAGGCCTTTTTTTGGCCACTGACTCCAGCCCAACAAGTTGCAGTACTTCATTAACTCGAGCCTTTGAAATTCGCGACTCAGAAGCCAACATTCTTAGGTGTGCATAAGCCGTGCGTTTCGGGTGAAAAAACTTTGCGTCAAGGTGAGCACCAACAACACGTGTTACGGACTTATGGTCTGTGAGTTGTTTTCCGTCAAAAAGCGTCTGGCCTTTGCCTTTGTCCAAACCCAACATAAGTCGCATAGAAGTGGACTTACCTGATCCATTTGGACCGAGGAATCCAGTGACTCGCCCCGGTTCAACAGTGAAGCTCAATTCTCTTACTGCATGGACTTTTCGAAAGTGCTTATCGATTCCTTGAACCTCAACCCGCATACCCTCACCCTATTGCAGGCACGAGCGAGGTATTGGAACTGTGTAGTTAAGTCGCTTATGCGTTTAAGGTCGCAGATAAAGCTTTTACGAATGCGGCAATCGCTTCGTCAATAATTTCGAATGTGTCGTCGTGAATGTCTTTTGACACAATATGTGGGTCATTGACGTCAAGGGATTGATGTCTGGCAACTCCGCCGGCAAAGAAGCCCCGCCAAGCGTTCATTTCCTCAAGGAGCCAGTTCCAACGGTCTTGATTACCACTGGGCAGCAGTTCAACATGTTGACGCGAATGGCCCGTGTCTTTGGGGCGACTTTTTCCACGAGCAACATCAAGGGCCTGGCCGTCTTGTGTTATTCCATAGGCTTGGCGCGACACTTCAACCAATGTGTAAATACGCGACCGCAATTGCGGTGCTAGTCGCACAATTTCGCCACGTTGATTTCTGCTCATGGTCAAAATCAAATCAAAGGTGCCCAAATCTACTGATTCGAGATGGCGCGAAACTCCCTGATGCTGCTCGCCTATTCGCTTCGTTGCCATCTGGCAGTAACTTTGATCATCAACTGCATGAGTCCCAGCAGACTCAACGATAAATTCAAGAGCTGCTGTGCTCGGATCGGCACTCAGACTCGTGCGTAATTTGTCGGCCGCATAAGGGCTTCTGCACACATTTGCAGTGCACACGATGAGAATTCTCGGTGCCATCAGATCCCATCCAGGTCGTGTTGTCACCAAGTCCTTGGCGACCGCTATTCCCCCGAATAGTTAATGATTACTGGCGAAAATTACCGCAAGCAACCCACATCCACACTCTACTCGGTGTTACCAGAAACCGCTTTGTCAGAAATATCTACAGAATCTTGGAGGCCATACCCGTAGCCATACCCGTAGCCATACCCGTAGCCATACCCGTAGCCATACCCTGCGGAACCACTCGGCACAAAATTAACCACTGGTCCGAGCAGGTGAGCTTCAACAATCGCAAGGGATTCAATTGTGCGCTGAATTTGTTCGTGAGTAGTTTTACCAAAACGAACCACAAAAATAATTCCGTCCGTCAATCGCCCGAGGATAGCCGAATCTGTTACTGGCAACAGTGGCGCACCATCGATGATGACGTAATCGAACTCTTTACGAAGCTGTTCTAGTAACGCTGACATTTGCTTACTACCAAGTAATTCGCTTGGATTTGGTGGTGTTGGCCCCGACGGAAGTACTGTCATCAATTCACGGTTCCACAGAACCAAGGCATCTTCTAGTTTTACTTGACCAGCCAGAATATTTGTCAGACCAAGCCCACCATCAATTCCGAGGTAGCCTGCCAGACTTGGCTTCCTGAGGTCCGCATCAACCAAGCACACCTTGGCACCAGATTGCGCAAATGCAATCGCCAAGTTCAAGCACGTCGTTGACTTTCCTTCATCCGGCAACGCACTAGAAATCACGAAGACATGTGGTGGCTTATCGACATCAACAAACTGCAGGTTAGTTCGTAAGGTTCTGAATGCTTCTGAACGGACGCTTCGCTGATTCAACGCTGCAATTGGACTTGATTTCGCGCCTGGATCAAATCCAATAATTCCTATCGGGTTGATTCCGGTCGCCTTGACCACATCGTCAAACGCTTTAACTGTGTTGTCGAGAGTCTCAAGCAATATTGCAATTCCAACACCTAGGAGTGCCCCCAGCAAAATGCCTAAAATCACATTGGACACGGGCCGAGGAGAACTTGGACCATCTGGTGTGCTGGCTTGCTGAACAACTGTTGCCTTTACGGGGCTACTTCCGCCGACTGATAGAGGCGTCTCGAGTTCCTGAATTACTTTTGCGAGCTGTATTGATACGGCATCAGCGATAGCGATAGCACGAGCGGGATCATGGTTTGAGACTGCAATATTTATAAGCACAGTGTCGAGTGGACTCGTCGCTGTTACTTCTTCCTTAGTAACTTCGTAGCCCAGTGCAGCAGAAACAGGTGCAAGTACCTGTGGCATTTTCACTAGCTGCGTATACGTCTTTACTCGTTGACTTGAAAACTGAGCACCAGTGAGCACGTTACCAATGTCGCTACTAGATCCGGAGGTGGCAACAAATAACTGGGCATTAGAAACATATGCTTTAGGCGTTGCAATGGTTACCGCGCCGGAAATTAATACTGTTAAAAACAGCACGAGTGAAATCGTTTTCCAACGCTTGCGAAGAGTGCGTAAATATTCCTGCAACTCCATTGAGTGCGCTCCTCGCTCAAATTTCTGTAAATACCGAAAACTTCAAAACCTTAACCAACAGAATAGTCGCACCTTGGCATATGTGTGAACTCGCGAGCAGGCAACAAAACAGCGACAGGGGCACTAAGGATTGAACTCGTGTAAGTGGCCGAACTTGAACTCAACAACTAATTACGTTGTCAAGATATTTAATTCGAGTTAACGCGAGACGTTCACAGTAGATGTGTAGACCAAACTGCCGACGGTAACCGTGACTGTCTGACGACCTTTAAGTGCAAACGCTACTGACACCGTAGCGCTGTGAGATGCGACATCAACTTGCTGTGGCGTTCCGGAGCCAACTGTCACCGTTACGTGTGTTCCAGTTTTTGCATTCGCTACTAAAACGTTAATGCTGCGGTTCACGCGAGCAGTTGTAGGAACTGTCACGCGAGGAACATAGAGCGTCGCAGTAGCCTGGGATGCATTAGCAGCTCCGTTGAACTTCTGAGAAACAGTTACAACATAGATGCCTGGGTTTGTAGGAGCTTTAATCTGAATGGATTTTGTTCCCAGTGGACCAGTTTTATTCGATGAATTTACTGAACCAGAACCAATTCGGTACGAAAAAGCTTTTGAGATTTCACCATTTGTCACGTTTAGTATGGTTGAAGAACCTGCTTTAACCTGATCGGGCGTAACGCTAGCGGCCAAACTTGCACCTGGCGGGTAAGCCATTGCGCTGGTCGACGACAAAGCCACAACCAAGCCAGTAAGAACGGACACGGTTGCAACTAGAGCGTTTTTCTTTCTCATGTCCACATAGTAAGCAGAAATATTCGAATTTGCAACAGGCCCAATGAGAAATAAGGGGTTTTACACGTAAATCCGCACTTTTCACTCTATATGTGGGGTTTACCCACTACTCGCTATTTAGCGCTTACGTTACCACCCAACAAATGGTGCGATTTGCTCGTCGGTGACCTGGCCATCAATGGCATCCGCAATAGAGCGGGCAATGATTTCGGCTCCAACCTCAAGATCGACTGGTTGGGTAGTCAGGGCAGGCGTTATTTCTAAAACATTGCCTCCCACGTAGTACACGACCACGCCAAGTTCCCATGCACGGTAGGCGACCCGCTTTGCAAGATCAAAATTGCGACTCTTTGTAGCCAAGTCGGAAACTAAGTCGACACCGATTGTCAGGCCCCGTCCACGTATGTCGCCTACGGATGCCTCAACACCAAGCCTTGAAACATGTGACTTCAATGAATTCAGCAGAGTCTGACCGGATACCTGAGATTTACTCACAAGCGATTCACTTTCGATCACCTGCAACACGGCCAGGCCAGCTGCCGCAGTTACCGGGTTCCCGGCCGTTGTCAGGAGCGCCGAAGCTACTGGCCCATCAAGAATTGAAGTCGGACCAACAGCCGCAGAAAGAGGCAGTCCGCCACCGAGTACTTTTCCAAAGGTCACCACATCAGGAACAACTGACTCATGATCAAAGGCATGCATAAGTCCGGTCCGTCCCAGGCCAACTTTCACTTCATCGCAAATCAGAATCACACCGTACTTATTACAGGCCGTTCGAAGTCCGCTCAAAAAACCGTCTGGCGGAATCACAATGCCACCATCGGATTGGATGGTTTCCACAATGACGCACGCAACATCGCCTGCGGCCAACTCTGTATCCAGTCGCGCAAGTGAATCTTGAACTACGGTGTCTGCATGTCCAGTGTGTGGTCGGTAAGGATCAGGAAATGGAATGAAGGCTGCGACGGGGGATGCGACAGCTCCGGCTTCGACGTGGACACCTGAGACACCCATCGCAAGGCCAACGCCACCGTGATAGCTTCCCGAAAAAGTTATTATGCGGTTACGACCTGTTGCGTACTGGCAACTTCTGAGTACGACATCGTTGGCATCCGTTCCGGAATTGCCAAGATACACACGGCGATCAGCATCGCCCGGCGTAATCTCAAGTAATTTTTCCGCCAGCTCAACCATGTACGGGTGGACTGCCGAAATCCCACCTGCGCCTGGTTGGTTTGATGAGGCACGCGAGATGGCATCAACCACGTGTGGATGGCCGTATCCGATTCCGCCGGCTGTCCACGAACTTGAGAAATCAAGTAGCTTGCGGCCGCCGACTTCGATGAGATGACTTCCATGTCCTGACTCGACTGCGAGTGGGAAGAATCGTAGCTTCTCCACTCCAGCAACAGACTGTGAGTCGCGCGCCAATAGTGAGGAGAGTTTTTCCGGAATGTCCACGAGCGCCTCTCGGATTGATTGAGTCCTGAAGTGTCAGAACGTGGTGACTACCCCAAAGTCGCTCGTTCAGACAGTACTGATTCTGTCGCAAATCTATTCACACGACTTACTCACCATCACATTTTCTATGTGAGCGTCATGTAATTCGCAATACACTTCACGTATGGAGAGCTTGGCGTTACTCGTTGGAGTCATATTCCTAGGCGCAATACTTGCCGGTCTCATTGGATTTGGGCTTAGCTTTTCATCGCGTCGCGGGCTCCTTATAACCTCAATCGTCCTCGGGGTTCTTGGATTTCTTGGTGGATTGAACTTAGCTATCCCGAGTATTGGAAGCGGCGCTCGAATAATTGGTGTCGCATGCGCAAGTGCTGGGCTGCTAGCGATAACCCGAAGCAGCAAAAAACTTCGTCATAAAAATCAGGCTCGTGACGAGTAAACCGTCGAGCGACTTTGTCATCATTGGCGCAGGCATTATCGGACTCGCAATTGCGCATGAACTCATCTCACGAAATCCGTCACTATCAATAGTTGTTCTCGATAAGGAATCTGACGCAGGAACTCATGCTTCTGGAAGAAACTCTGGGATCCTGCATGCAGGTTTCTACTATTCACCAGAAAGTCTTAAAGCACGTCTGACTAGAGAAGGAAACAAACTTCTACGGGATTTTCTTGACCAACACAAAGTGCCAGTAATTTCGACGGGCAAAGTAGTCGTTGTGTCACACGATTCTCAAATCGAAACCTTGCATTTGCTTGCCTCGCGTGCCCAAGCAAATGGTGTCGATGTGTCATTGATTTCCCAAGGCGAGTTGAGCCAACTCGAACCCAGGGCACGCACATGTGAGTTGGCGCTATGGTCACCGACAACCAGTGTTGCCGATCCACGAAACGTCATTGACACAATGGCTGCTGCTGTAAAAAGCGCAGGTGTGGCGATTCACTTTGGCCAAGAAGTTATGCAAGTAACCCACAATGAGGTTCACACAAAGTCAGATACTTTTGTGACGGGACACGTCATTAACGCAGCTGGACTATACGCAGACAAGATTGCACAACAATGCAACTTCGGACACGAGTACGTCATGCTTCCCTTTAAAGGTTTGTATTGGTACGCAGATGTGCCGCAAGGATTTATGACACGACAGGTTTACCCTGTGCCTGATGTTAGAAATCCATTTCTGGGCGTTCACGTGACGCTCACAGCAAAGGGCAAAGTCAAAATTGGGCCAACAGCAATCCCAGGATTCTGGAGAGAAAACTACACAGGGTTGTCCAATTTTTCTGGACGTGAATTTGCCGAGACATTAACTGCCTATCCGCGGTTTTTAACCAGCAAGCATCACAATGCTTGGGACCTGGTTAAACAAGAGTTTCCCAAATATCTCCGGCACGTCATGATTTCCCAAGCTCAAGAGTTAGTTCCATCATTGCCAAGTTCAGCGTTTAAGACTCGAGGCCAAGTAGGGATTCGGGCTCAATTATTTAACGTGCGTAAAAAACGGCTCGAGATGGACTTCATCATTGAAGGCGACAAGTACAGCACACACATGCTGAACTCAGTGTCGCCAGCATGGACATCAAGCATGGCTGTTGCCAAGTATGTGGTTACCGATTTAGAACAGCGTCAGGTTTTATAAAAATTAACCTTCGTCTGAGTCTGAATATCCATCTGAATTGTCAACATTATTTTCAATACTTAGTGGCAAACCTTCGTCATTTAATTCAATAACAACCTCAGTCAGGTCATTACGACGTTGATGAAGATGCGCTGTGATATCAAGTGCAGACTTTTCGGACTTATTGAGATAGTCACGAATATTCGCAAAAGCTTCGAGTAGCGGTGAAACCACGTCGCGATTGTGATCAATTCCCATAAGGACTTGCTGACGATAGGCCGACACCGTACGACGAACTTCCTCGGCTTCACGTGCGGCAGCTGCCTTTTCCTCGCCTGCCAGATTGCGTGCAGAAGAAAGAGTTTCTTCGGCACGTGCCTGCGCAGATGCGAGAACTTCTTGATGGTGACGAGCTGTCTCTTCCATTAATGCTCGTGAATCAGCACTCGCACGTTCAACCATGCCCTGGCTCGCTGAAGTAGCTTCTGTCACCAGTCGTTGTGATTCTGCAATTGCTGCAGCGAGTGTTTCTTCGCTTTCACGAGTTTTTTGCGCTTGCATCTCATTCATTTCAGATTCAATGCGCGCACGATATGCAGAAAGTTCGGCATTAACTGAGTTGCGAAGCGCTTCAAGTTCAGCTTCAACGCCCATTCGGAATTGCTCTGCAGCTTGGACGGTTTCACGTGAATTGCGGGTAGCTTCGTCAAGCATCCGCGCAACTGTGGCCTGTGACGATTTGATTTGGGCATCTGCGTCTTCTTGAGCGGCAGCTAAAATCTGGTTTGCTTGGCGCTGAGCGTTTTCTAATGCGGCAGTTGCTTCGCCACGGAGTCTGCGTGAATCAACGCTTGCAGCATCTCGAATGCGGCGAGCATCAAGTTCTGCACTCGAACGAACTTGCTCACGATCTAATTCTGCGCTCTGCAGAGTCTCGGTAGCTTGCTCAACAAGTTTGGACGAGCGAGCGCGAGCCGCCCGAATAATGACCGCGGCATCTTCAGCTGCGATCTGAGTCAGTGTGTCATCATCAACATCTATGAAGCTAGGTCGACCTACTGCACTTTCCAATTCGGAAATTCGTGAACGTAAACCTGCAATTGTTTGCATTAATTCACTTTCGCGAGCTGCATAAACGGCCTCTGAAATTTCAGCGCCATTTTCATCAACGCCGCGAAAAAATCGCCCTAAACCTCGCGCATTTTGTTCACTCATTTGAACCCCTTTTGCCTGCCTCTAACAATAGGGCTTTCTGCAGATTAAAGAGAAAACTTCACAGACGTTAGTTGCCTGCAATTACCACTTGCGTCCGCGAGACGATGTGCTTGCCCCACGTCGGGCAGGTGGTCGGCCGCCACGTTTCGCAGGTTCTGCTGGTGGGTGCCACGGTGTACCGGATGGCTCTTGTGCACCAGTAATCCGCACCATGTCTTTGTGCATAGAACGCACTTGGACCACAATCGGAGTCACACCGGCTCGTTGCATCATTGCCATGACAGATTTTTGTTGGCGTGGACCAACCAATGTCACGACTTTGCCTTCTTCGCCAGCACGTGCAGTACGTCCTGCGCGATGTAAGTAATCCTTTGGATCGCCTGGTGGATCAATGTGAACGACTAGCGAGACACCATCAACGTGAATGCCTCGAGCAGCCACATCGGTTGCAACGAGAACGTCGGTCACGCCATCTTTAAAGGCCTTAAGAGTCTTCGTGCGCAGTGCTTGGCTCTTTCCACCATGAAGTCCACCAGATGCAACGCCAACATGTGCCAAATCCTTGGCAATGCGGTCAACACCTAACTGGGTGCGACCAAAGAACATTGTCTTACCAAGGCGGGATGCGATTTCAGCGATGATTGTCTGCTTGTCTTCGCTATAAACCACGAAGAGATAGTGCTCCATCGTTGTCACGGATGCCTTCTTTGTGGCAGTCGCATGCTCAATCGGATCGTGTAAGTACTTCTTGACAATCTTGTCGACGTCGTTATCCAGAGTCGCACTAAAGAGAAGTCGCTGCGAACCCTTTTTCGTGAGATCAAGAATTTCAGTAATTTGTGGCGTAAAGCCCATGTCACACATTTGGTCAGCTTCATCAAGCACAGTCACTTCGACTTTGTTCATTTCAACGTGACCTTGTTCAATCAAATCGTTTAGTCGACCTGGGGTTGCCACCAAAATATGAACACCACGACGCAGTGCATCAATTTGCTTTGCGTAAGGCATTCCGCCCGCGATAAGACGCATATCCAATCCCACAGATTGTGCAAACGGCATTAGCGCATCATTAACTTGGGCAGCGAGCTCACGAGTTGGAACAAGCACTAAGCCCAATGGATGGTTTGCTATTCCCTTGCGATGCGCCAAGCGAGTCAACATCGCAAGACCGAACGCAAGTGTCTTACCTGAACCAGTTTGAGCGCGACCAAGAATGTCGTTTCCAGCAATTGCGTCTGGAAGTGTTTTTGCCTGAATCGGGAATGGCTTAGCAATTCCAGCACGCATCAAAATAGGAAGAAGTTCATCGCTAATTCCAAGATCGCGCCAGGCATTTGGTGCGGAGTAATCAAAAGTATCTTCTTCAATTACTTCGTCTACCTCAGGCTTTGATGAACGAGTTGACTTTGGGGCGCGAATTGGACGGTCTTCATACGCACGATCAATGCGTGGTGAGCGAGCTGGGCGGTCATCACGACCACGCGAAGCGCGTGCCGGAGCATCATCTCGGGTACGTGATGGACGACTGTCTCCGCGGTCTTCACGGTGTGCACGAGCAGGTCGATCATCGCGTGACGGACGAGACGGTGCATCATCACGGTAACGAGCAGGACGCGAGTCAGCACGGTCAGCGCGAGGTGCACGAGCAGGAGCATCGTCACGGAAACGTGCTGGACGCGTGTCGCTGGCACTCTTACGGCGCGGATCGACGTCGATTCGGCCATCACTGGAACGTGTTGGGCGTTCATCGCGATCGCTGCGTCCCCGCGAGGGACGATCATCAGCATCGCGGCGACCTCGAGGTCCGGCTGGACTTGAGCCGCCCTTGCTTTGTGGCTTACCAGATGGATTCCACACTTCTTTACCGCGTGATGGACGCTCGGAACGACTTGGTGCCGCTGCGCGATCGGAGCTGGCAGCCCGTTTTGTGGCTGGACGACTAGTGGAGTCGTCAAAATCTTCAGAGCGCTTGCTTACAACGGCTGAGCGCTTTTTGACAGGGGCAACGCGCTTGGCAGAGGCGGCTTTTTTAGCAGCGAGATGGCGGGATGAACCCTTCTTTTCGCCCGCAACGGCACGATCGCGTTCAAGCTTTCGGGCGCGCGGTTTTTTCTTCGGACTTGAGGAAGGGGTCACAATTTGCCTTTCGGTGCAACCTCAACGGTAGGTGACAAAAGGATATTCACCTAATCACCCGCGCCGAGAACCTCAGATTGTCAGTATCAAGTGACACACTTACGCCTATGACGACATCAAATCTGACCTTATTAGCACTGATACTTTCAGTTTCCACTCTCATTATGGTTGTTCTCGTTTTGAGTCGAGTTAACCGCAAATCCACTGACTTATCGCGCGAGGATTACCGCGAAATCTTTCGAGATGCCACAAACGAAGGACTCGTAGCCGTTAGATCTGCACTAGATGAAGCAACTGAGAGCCGTCTTCGTCAAAACACCGATCACATGAACGCCCAAAACACAGCTACTACAGCCGTAATCAAAGAGACAGTGGAACCAATCTCAGTAACAATCTCCGAACTCAAGAGGCAAGTTGACGAACTCGAAAAGGCACGAGTGGGTGCCTACAGCACACTGAGTGAGCAAGTGAAGAACACCGGGTTGATGCTGACTGATTTAGGCATTCACACAAGCGCACTGTCACAGGCGATGAAAAGTAACACTGTGCGAGGTCGTTGGGGCGAAGTACAACTCGAACGTCTCGTCAGCATGATGGGAATGGCCGAACATGTGGACTTCGACAAACAGATTCAACAGCAAGGCGATGGTCGTGGCCGACCTGATGCAACTGTGTACCTTCCTGACGGTCGCGTTCTCTATATAGATAGTAAGTTTCCGGCAACGAAGTATCTTGACGCT
>CANFOW010000006.1 GCA_947448865.1 Actinomycetota bacterium | reverse complement strand
TGAGGCCACAGTCAAGCGACTGCGGCCTCAAAGGGGTTAGTTCTTCTTATGGAGCTGTGTGAGTCGCGACGTTCGCCTTCACGATGTGTACTTTGAACTCCCACAAGTTCGGGTCAGATGGATTAATTGTCAGTTCAACCCAGTGATTGAACGCTGATCCAAATGTCTGTACGCGAGTGAAGTTCTCAACCAAGCTGCCCTTGTCCTTTTCAACAAGTGCGCCAGCAGTTTCGTTCATCGGCATGTCGACCTGGTACCAGTGCTCGTCACCATTCTGAAGAAGTACTGGCTTACCAAACGACAAGCTATTGGTCAACAAAGCTTGCTTTACGTTTGCATATGCTGCGGTGTATTCGTTGTTTGGTGAAGCAAGGTCACGTAGGTAACCTTCCCAGTCCATGTTTGCCTGAACAACAACAATCACACCAAGTGACTTCTTTTGCTTTGCTACATCGAAGCCATGGTTAATCCAAGCCACGTTTGCTGCATCGCGAGCTGCGTACTCAACTGCATCACCATCGGTGGACTTGTCGTTGTACGTCTTGTAGGTCGGTGTAGCTACAGCAGCATTGTTTGCTGAACCTGGAACGTGAGGAATAATCACGGTGATTTTGTTGTATGTGAAAATTTGCATTTCTGGATAGTCAGCATTGCGTTCTACGCGAGTATCGAGCTTGCGCTGACCAAGTGAAATGTAGGAGCCGGAGGTTCCAAAGAATGTTGAACGAACAATTGCGAGACGGCCTGCTGGGTCATAGCCACCCTTCTTCGCGCGATCACAATCTACCCACTCGTTGTCGCCAACTGAGTAAAAGATTTGATTCTTGAATTGATCAAAGAAGTTGGTTTTGATAACTGGGTAAGCCTCGTCGGTGCACTTGTTACCTTTACCGCTCATCGTGTCACCATCAAAAAGGGTGAAGCGGATGTTTTTCTGTGCATTGATGTCAGCTATAACGTTTGGTGCTTGTAGAGCACCTAAATCGTCGTATGGCATATCTCCGGTGAGCGCGATTGAAAATGGCTCTTGTACATGTTCGGCACTTGCTTGTGACGAAGCAACAAATCCGACGCCAATGCAGAGACTGCTAATAAGCGCGACGGATGTCAGATACTTTCCAGGGCGTAATGTAATCATGTGAAGAGGTTGGCGAACCAACCTTGCGTCCGAGTAGACGTCGCCTTAATTTAAAGTTTTATTCTTAAGAAATTTATTGATACAGGATGCAAACGGAATACAAATTTCTGTGAAGTACTATGAAACAAAAATTAAACAATGAGTGCGAAAAATGCCTGGCGCGCTCGAAGGGATTCGAACCCCTAACCTTTTGATCCGTAGTCAAATGCTCTATCCGTTGAGCTACGAGCGCAAGCCGCCGAAGCGACAGAAACCTACTCTAGCCCACGAATTGAATACCGCAAAAATAGGCAACTAGCCTTAATCGAGGGCGGCTTCAAGCGAATCATGAATGGGTATGAGTGAATCCAAGCCTGTAATCGAGAAGATTTTCAAAACTCGTTCATTAGTCAATACCAGGTCAAAATCAATGTCCGCTTCACGAGCTCGCTTAAGCCCGCGAACAATCACACCGAGTCCGGTTGAATCCATAAATGAAACACCAGATAAATCAACAATCACTTGGGTCGGTGCTGAGGAAATCTCACTGAGCACAGCGCTGTCGAGGATCTCGGCAGAAGCAATGTCTACTTCTCCCTCAACGGAGATAATGCTACGGTCACCGTCTTGGCTGGTCGATACAAACATGGTTCTCCTGGGGTGGGCGTTGCACTCTAATCTAGGGCATCGCGAGCAAAGTCAGCCTGAACAGGCACAATCTATATATGTCTTGGGAGTCTTTGCTACACAACCGGTTTGGGGATGACCTCGATGTCCGGCGCTTGCCCGAAAGATTGCCGCAAACGGCTCCTATTCCTGATTGGCTTGACCCCGAACTAGCGTCTGCGCTCACTCGGCTCGGAATCGGGCATCTGTGGCCTCACCAATTAGAGGCGATAACCCACGTTCATGAGCGAAAGAACGTTGTCATTGCCACTGGTACGGCAAGCGGCAAGTCGTTGTGCTACCAAATTCCAATTGCGCAGGCAGTTCTCACAGATTCAAAGGCTCGTGCTCTTTACATTGCACCAACTAAAGCTCTCGCTCGCGATCAGGTTCGGGCAATCGAGGCGTTTGGGATTCGTGGCTTACACATCAGCGCTTTTGATGGAGATTCGGATTCAATGGAGCGCGCATACGCACGCGATCATGCAAATGTCATTGTGACCAATCCGGACATGCTTCATCATTCTCTGTTGCCTTCACACGCTCGATGGGCGAATTATTTTCGTCATCTAGAAGTCATTGCAGTTGACGAATGCCACATGTATCGCGGCATGTTCGGGGCACATGTTGCAAATGTTTTAAAACGAGTGCTTCGCGTTGCCTCACATTATGGATCGCATCCGATCGTCGTTATGGCCTCCGCGACTGTGAGTGCGCCAGCTCAACATGTGCAGATGCTCACTGGCCTCGACTTTCGGGCTGTTGACCAGGACACGTCTCCGCGTGGAGCAATCACTATTGCATTGACGCTTCCACAAGAAACATTAGGCAAAGACATCGAAGGGGAATCGATAAGACGTTCTGCGATTGCGGAATCTGCAGATGTGCTCAGCGACTTAGTATCAGAAAACACGCGGACTATGGTTTTTGTACGCTCACGCAAAGCTGCTGAAACTGTTGCAACTATTGCGCGAGATAATCTAAGCGAAAAGTTTCCCGAATTATGTGCACGTGTCACCTCATACCGCGCTGGTTATTTGCCTGAAGAACGTAGACGTATTGAACAACAACTTCGATCGGGTGAAGTCCTTGGGGTCGCAACCACAAATGCGTTAGAACTTGGCGTCGATATTTCTGGACTTGATGCAACAATTTTGAGTGGATGGCCTGGAACTCGTGCGAGTTTTTGGCAGCAAGTCGGCCGAGCTGGTCGTCAACAACAATCAGCACTCGCACTCATGATCGCAAGCGACAACCCACTTGACCATTACTTAGTACACCATCCAGAATCGATATTTGATCAACCCGTTGAGGCTGCGGTATGTGATCCATCAAATGCGAATATTTTGTATTCGCATTTAGCCGCTGCAGCTAGCGAGTTTCACCTATCCCAAGATGACCTCTCAATTTTCGGTGAGCAAAGCAAAGTCATGATTGCTCTTGATGAACTTATTCGCAACGGACTTATGCGCAAGCGTGCGACCGGTTGGTTTTGGACCGGGACAAGTCGAGCACATGATCTTGCCGATCTACGCGGTTCAGGTAGAGCGCCATACCAAATTGTCGAAAGTGGCACGGGCCGACTTTTGGGGACTATCGATGCTGATGCAGCTTTCCGACAAGTTCACGAAGGCGCGGTTTATACACACTTGGGCGAAACCTATTTAGTTGATCAGCTCGACATTGATAACGGCGTGGCATTGGTCACCCAGTCAGACGTTGACTTCACAACCTATGCCCGGGAAGTTACTACCGTTGAAATCGTAGAGTCCATTGAATCAAAGGTGTGGGGGCCGTTTCGACTTACCAAAGGAAGCGTAGATGTTACGGAACGTGTCATCGGTTTCCAGAAACGCCGCAATCTCACCGGTCAAATAATTGGCGATGAGTCACTTGATTTACCACCATTAACGTTGCGCACCGAAAGTGTGTGGTGGACGATGCCAATCGACACCGTGAATGAACTTCAGATCGGTGACGTTGCTGGTTGTGTACATGCAGCGGAACACGCTGCAATTGGAATGCTTCCGCTTTACACGCTGTGCGACCGTGCTGATATCGGTGGCGTCTCGATGGCAGAACATCCAGACACAGGTGTGCCAACTGTCTTCATATATGACGGGTACGCCGGTGGAGCTGGATTTAGTCACCATGGATTCGATATTGCTGAACAATGGTTGTCCGCAACCCAATTAGCAATCAATGAATGCCGTTGCACACATGGATGTCCGGCCTGCGTGCAATCTCCAAAGTGTGGAAACAACAATCATCCGCTCGACAAGTTGGCCGCACATCGTATGCTCGCGTCAATGACATCGCACAGTTAATAACCAGCTCGGGCCATCGCTTTCACTGTGGGAACGACACGGTGTACTGAGCGATTGCGGGTAGAGCGACTCACTGCAATTTCCAGCACGGTGCCTCGCACATGGCAGTCAAGTAATTCAGCCCCATTGAATTGCGCCACCTCCAATGCGATTGCGCACGCTTGGCTTTCACTTGCACCGAGTTCCTGCGCACCAGCAAGTGCCGCCAAATCAGCGGCGCTGCGTACCTGGTGTGCATCACTTATCAAGGATGTGAGACACAAAACCCAAACCAGAATCATCGTTAGTGCGGAGATCACGCACGCGGTTAACACAGTGATGTTTCCGGCATCGCACTCGGAGTCTCGATTCCATTTCATAGGTGAGTACTTTCATAAACACAATTAATTAAGAGCGGCGGATACACACAAGGATTGTCTTTATCCATATTCATGAAAAGTGTCAGTTCGTGCGACTGCATGAGCGTGAATCTCGATGTCCCGATTCACGATTGGCAGCTTGCGCCGCTTAGCCATGTCTACATGAACCATTTGATTGTTGAGTCTCACAGTCATAATTCGATTTACATCAAAGTCGGGCTTGAGCTCTCGAGGTAATGAATCGCCGCGCGCAATAAACCTCACCGCTGTAACTGCATCGTTATGTAGTTGAAGTTGAAGTACTCCAAGCCCGATGAGCCATACCGCTAGATACGAAAAGAATAAGAGTGCAGGCAAGACAACAACGAATTCAACAACTGCAAATCCAGCGCATGCGGTGCGGAAATCACGCTCTGTGGCTTTCCGCACCGCCTGACGAATTGAAATCATTAGTTGAAGATTGACCCAAATGCCGTCTGGAGCAGTTTCCAAATAATGGCCTGCATTTCCGGTGACGACAGCAACTTGATCAAAAGACCACCAAGGCTTGCAGCGGCTACGGTGCCCATTGCATATTCAGCAGTAGTCATACCTTGGTCTTGAGTAACCCAGGTCTTGATTCGAGACAACATGTATTTCTCCTTTGTCGAGATGCACGAGTGTGCGTTCAAAGTTTGGAAGAACACGAGTTGCCAATCCAGAAACTGTGGACGTGGTGGTATGAACTCCGCGTGGGGATAACTAGTTCAGAGTTGAAATGAGTGAGGCAGCCAGCGGAATTACCGTGACAAAAATGAATGCCGGCAAAAAGCACAGTCCCAGTGGCAGCACTGCCTTGACCGAGACTGCACGCATTTTGGCTGTGGCCTGTGCAACGTGGCTTACTCGAATATCCTCAGCAACCAGCGCGAGGGCTTGACGCGCTGAACTGCCTGTCTCGTGGGATCGGATCAATATGCGAACCGTTGTCTGTGCATTGGGTTGTTGCGCAAACGCTGCTGATAACGCCTGAGAAGATGTGAGCCCGGAACGCACTAGCCCTTCGTACTCTTCAATACATTGCGCAAGCGAACACGGACAATGCCGTTTCATCTCAAGCATCGTGTTGTGAACTGTTGCACCCGAAGCTAATCCAAGGAGTAATTTCTCGATCCAGGTAATTACGTCGCTGTGGGTCATCAGGGCAATGCGGTTAGAGTCCCTCTTTTCTAGTAAGGGAATGACTTTTTCGCTGGTCACGAAAATAGCAACGCATATCAAAATTCCTTTCACACCTGGACTGATGAGAAAGCCACACATTGCTAAGAAGAAGTTTCTTGAGGTTCGCGAGGTCGACTGTAGGCGGTGTGATTTCTTAGCTCGGGTTCGTACCGGCTTTTGAATACTCAAGCATGCAGTCGCCAGAACTAAAAGCACAAAAATTATTCGTGTCATATGGCGATGTCTACAGACTTCATCAGGAGACGAACCCATACGAGGCCCACGCCTTCGAGAAACAGTGCCAGCATCATGCAGATGTGTCCAAAGTTGGTGCTGAGTAACCACTGAAGAGAGTTCGAACCAACAGCGCATGACATTACAGCACCAAGTACTGGAAGGCAGGCGAGCACAATGATTGAACTTCTCGTGCTTGATAGTTCCGATCTCATGTTGTGTGACAACGAGACACGGTGCCGCATCGACACAATAAGCGTGTCCAACGAATCTGTAAGTGCAACTCCATGCCGCATGCTTGACGTAATCGCGAATACGAGATTTTCTCGTAGTGCAATGGGTACGTAATTGAAGTATCGCTCAAGCAATTCAGAGAGTTGCTCGATGTCGCGCACAGTTACAATCTCGGCTGAATTACGAAGTGGCAACGCATTAGAGAGTGCAGATGTGATTGTTTGTCCAGAGTGCATTTCATTACGCAGCAGAATGAGAAAGTCAACAAATGGTTGAAGTCCTGATTTCCGGGTAACGCCAAGAGTGCCCAACAATCGTGGCCAGAAAATACTTAATGCGTATTTGGGTGTAACCCGGCGACCAATCTGTGTTGATGTCGTTTCAGTGATGATTCGAGTTGGTATTGGGACGCAAAAATATGCCACACATGCGCACGCAGCTCCTAAGAACCACTTCATGAATTGAGTTCAATTCTTTGCGCAAGAGTTTCCCACCCGGCGTGATAAACAACGTTGTCCAAAACTTCAAGACAAGAAATAACCGTCTGTTGGGTCGCATCAGTTCCTGCAACCATTGAAATGTTTCGCACACCACGCCGACCGTCAGCATCGCGACCCACATGAATAATTACGTCAACGGCGCTCGAAAACTGTGCTCGAACTGCCTTACGTGATAAGCCAGCCAACATACCCAGAGCTTCCACCCGGGTAATTGCCTGGTGTGATGAGTTGGCATGAAGTGTGGAAGCACCACCTTGATGCCCCGTGTTAAACGCAGTAAAAAGGTCGACGATTTCAGGTCCGCGAACTTCGCCAAGCACAAGTCTGTCTGGGCGCATGCGAAGAGATTCCCGGACAAGGTCACGCAAACTAATTGTGCCGACACCTTCAGTGTTTGGTTGGCGAGCTTGCAAGGGCACAACATGTGGATGGCTAATGCGAAGTTCGTGTGTGTCTTCAATCAGGACAATTCGCTCCGTAGGACTCACTTGGCCGAGCATCGAACTTAACAAGGTGGATTTTCCGGAGCCCGTACTTCCAGTGATCAAAAAGGTGCATCGACTTTTGACGATTGCACTCACGACTTCGATAACCGAATTTGGTTGGTGGCCGATTATGTCTTGCAGGTCTTGTCCCATTTGCCGAGGTATGCGTAGCGAGACCGTGGTACCCGAAACACTTATCGGTGCTAGTGCAATGTGGCATCGAATTCCCGATTTGAGTTGCAGGTCCACGCATGGATTAAGGTCGTCTAATCTGCGACCCACGGAGTTCGCTAAGCGGGCTGCGAAAGTGCGAAGTTCAGATTCGCTTGCCCATGTTATGGGCGTGAGACTTAAACCCTGTGGTCCATCAATCCACACTTGATCAAATCTGGTGACCAAGATGTCAGTAATCCCATCTATGAGCAGTAGGTCCTCAAGTGGTCCTATTCCTGCAAGCTCGGCTTGAACACTCGTGACAATGTGCACTAGTTCGCTGTTACTCAGCAGAGGTGCCACCAGACGAGTGACTTGCGCTAAGTCGGAAGCGTTTGCACTTGTAGCGTGTTGTAAAACTTGCCGCTGAATGTCTGCATACGTGTCACGCAGCACGAACGGATACTTCATCTCGATAAGACACGTGGTCTGCCAAATGCGAGATTGCTCGACTAAAAGAACCGAGAGTAATTGCTGCAGGTCCACACCCTTGCTCGATTTGTTCAACAATTCGTGAATCCGTTGGAACATTTGTCAGAAGAGGTACTTCAAGTTTTTCAGCGATGGTTAGCGCGGGCAAGGAAGTTCCAGGAACTGTTCGCACCACTAACCCGCGTTTCGTTTTCGGTAGCTGTTCAAGAAAACTCTTTGCCATCGCAACGGCGCGCACCGTACTTGGCACAATGATGCATGTCCAATCAACCATTTCACTTAACGCTTCGTGAATTCGAGTTGTGCCGAAATCAAGGACAACAAAGTCACTTTGCTGACGAATGGAGTTAACGACGTCGACAGTGTCGCACGTGTGAAAAGGGGCACGTGATGAGAGAAAGGGAAGAGTGCCCGCTCGAGGCAATGCGCTCACAACATCACTTCCTCGATAGGAACTTGATGATGCCAAGATGTCTTCCCACCGCGCACCGGGCTGAGACTCTGCTCCTAAAACTATGTCGAGACCGCTGTGTTTCTCGTCGCAATCTACGAGTACAACAGATTCGCTTGTACGTGAAAGTCGTGCAGCGAGAGCCGCTGCTGTCACCGTCGTACCAGATCCTCCGACTGGGCTCACACATGCAATCGTTGTAGCTTTCGCAGTGCTTACTGGTGTGAGCAACTCGGTAATGAGAGTACGGGCACTGGGTAGTGAGAACACGTGTGCGGCCTTATATGCAGTTGCACATTGCCACACTTGCAAAGTTGGTTCACCGATGTGAACGATAGATATGGTTGCACCAGTGCGCGTAATTAGTTCTTCGCCATGTTTGTCGTTGAAGCTGGGATCAACAAAAACATGGGTGCAGTGTCTTGGTAGAGGACCTAGTTGCGTCAGGACAACTAGCTCGACATGTGTGATGGAACAAATGAGTGTGAATTCGTCAATAATTCGTGAATCACGAGAAAGTAGAACTGGGATGAGTTGGGTTTGCATGACAAAAGCGTCGGCGCAGACATTGAAGATTTGCCCGAAGGTCTGTGGCTTGGGGACAAATGAGGTCTGTGAAAAAGAGCGAACCCTCTCGGGGGGTGAGAGGGTTCGCGAACCGATACGGGGGTGTATCGATTGCCGTTTTACTGGCATCCCTATGCTTGCGGTTTCCGCATCAAAAGGCAACCAAAACGTCTATTTTCGGCTTGAAAATTCGGTTCTTGTGTGCAAAAGTCCCGTCTCAATCGCAGAAACAAAGGTTTCCACGTATTTAGCTAACTGTTCAAGGTCACCGGAGCAATATTGGCGCAGCGACTGGGCATAGGCAGGGCGACCATGTTGAAACAAGCCGATCTCAACTCCTGCTAAACCTCGTGGATCAAGCGAGCGACTCATTAACACCAGTCGTCCTGTGACTCGAGCCAATAAATATGAACCGTGGACAAATGGCCGCAGCACCGCCATCTCGGCATGGGCTAAGGCACTGACAAGTACCGCGGGGGCGCTGGAGTTCACAATGAGATCGGCAAGTGTAGTAAGTCGCGGCATCACACTCGATGAATCGGGAAGTTGCCCAAGGTGTAACACATCATTAACGTCATTATGTGTCCGAGGAGTTCCTCGCTCTACATCATCGCCGTTGAGAGAGTGCAGTCTTGCCCATACTTGAAATGGCGAATGCGAAAAAGTGTTGACGAGCTGATCTGCGTTAGCAGTTGTAACTAAAGAAAGATTTGCAAGTCTGCCCATTGCCGAAGAGTCCGGCTCATCAAGAGCACTGCTCGGCAATGCTATTCCTTCAAGACCGGCGGATGCATATGCACAACTACGTCGCATGAAGGTAACGAAGTCATCCGATGCGTTTCGCATAGAGCGATCCCAAGCAAACTCATCAAGAAGTTGCGTACCTCGTGATACTGCATCCGCTATGCGTGGGTCGCTCGCTAGTTGCGCAAAAGCATCCTGCTTCACGCCTAATCAAGTTCCTTCAACCACTGAACAATGATGTCTATAAGTTCATCGGGGTGTTGTTCTGGAAGTAAATGTCCTGCATCGAGAATGTGTGAAGTCCATGGTCCGTGAACGAACTCTTGTGAATCAAGCGAGGTCTTAAGCAAAATACTTGTGTCTTGTGAACCATGGATGTGAAGCACCGGGAGTGATACTCCACCTTTCATGTCTGATGCAAAAGAGCGCCCATCAGGTCGTGGGACAGAACGCAATGCCCAGCGATGGAATTCGATTGCGCAATGTGCTGTGTTACCCAGTAGAAATGCTTCGCGATATGTGCGACTCACATGGGAATCTAAAATGTTTGGGGCAACCCAAGACTCCAAAAGCTCGCCAACTGCTAATGCATTGTTCTTAATTAAATTGCGTTCCGCTAACCATGGGGTTTGTAATCCGACAACATAACCCAGCGCTCTGGTTTGGGTAGGACTAGTGATCATTGCGTTGCGTAAAGCATTGGGATGTGCGGCCGCAATTGAACCTATTGCTCGCACCGAAGACGTTTGCAATGTTGCTGCGGTCCACGCGATGAGCCCACCAACTCCCTGCCCAATGACAACAGCGTCCTGGAAACCAAGTGCTCGAATGACGCCACTCACATCTGCTGCAAGAGTTCGCGGATCGTACCCGCGAGGCGGATGATCAGTGGCGCCATAGCCACGCATATCCATTGCCGCTACGGTGAAGCCTGCTTGTGCAACGGGACCTAGGAATTTTCTCCATAACCACCAAAATGTGGGGAACCCATGAAGGAACAACACAAGAGGGCCTTCACCTTGCACAGCAACATGAAAACGTGCGCCGTGAGCATGGACAATCTTGTGGTCCCAATCGCCTGGAATTAGTACCGGGTTTTCACTCATGTGAAATCTATGGACTCCATTAACTGTGTTACTGCTTGAGCCGTGGTCTTTAAAGAATCTCGTGCCTTAGTTGGAGATGTCGCTTTACGCATTTTGCGAATTCCCAGAAAAACTGCAAGCGCACTCAGTAACAATAAGATCGCCGAAACAATCAGGAACGCCAACCACGGCGAAATTCCGGCTGCTGTGAGTCCATACGCTGCTGCAATAAAAAGAAGGATGATCCCTAAGTTTGCAAATGCAATCGCGGTAATAATAAATACTGAAGACATCGCTACACCTTTAGCGCTCTCCTGCAACTCCGCTTTTGCTAAGTCAACATGCCCTTTTGCCAGCGATGCAATATCGCGGGTAATTGAATCGATAAACGATGACAGCTTTGGTGATTCGTTGGTATCCATGGTGAGGCCTCCTGAACTCTAAGCCTAACGCCATTGATGGTTACCGATATCTGCCAATAAATCGGGAACGCAGGGAAATTGCCGTAATTGCAACGCTCATCGCGACCACGTTTGTCAGTACGATTGCGAATTTTGAGATTGCCAATGTGGCGGGGTCGTCAGCAAATGACACTTCGCTCACGAGTAGGGCCACGGTAAACCCAATGCTAGCTAGGCTTCCCACTACCAATACGTCCCACCACGTGAGCTCTTCGTTAAGTGATCCACCTGTGAGTTTGGTTGTGACATAGGCAGCGAGAGTGACACCTAGTGGTTGTCCAATTACTAGTCCGCATAACACACCAAGAGTGAGCGGATGAGTCAAACCAGCACTTATTGAGAAACCTTGTAACGACACCCCAGCAGAAAGTAAAGCGAAAATCGGTACACAAAGTCCGGAAGAAATTGGTCGTATCGCATGCTCAGCCTGATCACCAGGAGATAATTTCTCACTTCCACGTGGTGTCACTCGCATTGCTAATCCCATCGCAACACCTGCAACTGTGGCATGGATTCCACTTTCATACATTGCGTACCACGTACCCAGAGCAAGCGGGATGTAGAAAGCAACATGCCTGAATCCGCGACTTTGCAATGTTGCGAAAATTGCAATGAGCACTAAAGCTATTGCGAAGTACTTGGCATGGAATCCGTGGCTGTAGAAGATTGCGATAACCGTAATCGCACCGAGGTCGTTCACTACTGCAAGTGTGAGTAAAAAGGAACGTAACTCAATGGGAAGTTTGCGACCAGCAATCGCCAAGATTGCTAACGCAAAAGCAATGTCTGTTGATATGGGGATTCCCCATGCTGACTGATGTCCACTTGAATGGTTAATTGCTAAAAAGATAACTGCAGATGTCACCATCCCACCAAGTGCAGCAGCCATAGGGACTGCAGCTTTGCGTGGCGAAGAAAGTGTGCCGGAAACAAATTCGTGCTTGAGTTCGACACCTGCTACAAAGAAAAAGATTGCAAGGAGAAAATCCGCGGCCCAGATGTTGAGTGGCAATGAAAACTGCGGTGTGCCGAACGGCAAGTTTGCGATGTGTTCGTAAGAATGCGACCACGGCGAGTTAGCCCAGATAAGAGCAATAACAGTGACTGCCATGAGCAGCAGTCCGCCTGTCGTTTCATCGCGAAGCGCTTGCAGCACCCAACGGCGTTGACTGGCAGGTACTTCGTCGAGAACCGTAATTTCGTCAGGTTCCTGATCGTTAGATATGTTCACGCCTGAACCCTTGCGATTGCTTTAGTCTTCACTCGAGTTGTTATCCAAACCTGTACTAATGAGATTCATAACTGTTGGATCAGCCAATGTTGTGACGTCACCTAGTGTGCGATGTTCAGCGATGTCTCTTAATAAGCGACGCATAATTTTTCCAGATCGTGTCTTTGGCAATTCAGCGACAACTAAAATTTGTCGAGGCTTTGCGATTGCTCCAATTTCACGAGCGACGTGATCTCGAAGTTCCTTCGCTACCCCGGGTCCATCTTGAGATCCCGATCGCAAAATTACAAAAGCAACAATTCCTTGGCCGGTCATTTCATCAGAAGCACCGACAACAGCTGCTTCTGCAACAGTTGGATGCGATACGAGTGCAGACTCGACTTCAGTTGTGGAAATGCGGTGACCCGACACATTCATGACGTCATCAACTCGGCCCAGTAGCCAGATCGCTCCATCGGTATCCCACTTCGCGCCATCGCCAGCGAAGTAATTACCGGTAAACCGCGACCAATAAGTTTCTTTAAATCGCTCGAGGTCACCCCAAATTCCACGCAGCATCGAGGGCCAAGGCTCGGTCAACACTAAGTAGCCGCCGCTTCCATTGCCTACGGCGGAAGCGTTGTCATCGAAAATTTCCGCGCTTATTCCAGGCAACGGACGCATAGCGGAACCAGGTTTGCATCCTGTAACACCAGGCAATGGGCTAATCATGATGGCGCCAGTTTCTGTCTGCCACCAGGTATCCACGATTGGGCAACGACCTCCACCGATAGTGTCGCGGTACCACATCCACGCTTCTGGATTAATCGGTTCACCAACACTGCCTAAAAGTCTCAAGCTCGACAAATCATGCGCAGCAGGAAATTCGTCGCCCCATTTCATGAATGTGCGAATTGCCGTTGGTGCTGTGTAAAAAATTGTTACTCCGTACTTGGCAATAATTTCCCAGAATCTTCCCTTGTGAGGTGTGTCAGGAGTGCCTTCGTACATCACTTGAGTCGCACCGTTGGCCATTGGACCGTAAGCAATATATGAATGGCCCGTTACCCAGCCAACGTCGGCCGTGCACCAGTACACGTCAGTTTCAGGTTTGATATCAAAAACTGTTCGATACGTATAAGCAACCTGAGTGAGGTAACCGCCAGTTGTATGCAAGATACCTTTTGGTTTTCCTGTTGTGCCGGACGTGTACAAAATAAACAACGGGTGCTCTGCATCGAAAAATTCTGGGACATGCGTTGTTGATTGACTATCTACTACGTCATGCCACCACACATCGCGTTCGTTATTCCATTCAACATCTTGTCCTGTGCGTTGAACTACAATCACTTTGCGCACAGTCGGTGAAGCATCCACCGCTTCATCAACAGCGCCCTTGAGACCAAATGCAGATCCACGTCGGTAACCGCCATCCGCAGTAATGACAAGTGAGGCACTCGCATCTTCAATTCGGCTTCGCAAGGCTTCGGCAGAGAACCCACCGAAAACTACGGAGTGGGCTGCTCCAAGTCGAGCACAAGCCAGCATGGCAATAACTGCTTCAGGAATCATGGGCATATAAATCGCAATACGATCTTCTGCGACAACGCCTAATTCAGTTAACGCATTAGCGGCTTGGCAGACTTGGTCTTGCATTTGCTGGTAAGTGATATCTCGAGTGTCGCCAGGTTCGCCTTCGAAATGAATTGCGACACGATCTCCGTTACCTGCTGCCACATGTCGATCCACGCAGTTAACTGACACGTTGAGTTTGCCACCGACAAACCATTGTGCAACTGGTGCTTGCGACCAATCCAATACAGAATCCCACTGCTTGTCCCACGAAAGATGCTTAGCTTGGTCCTCCCAAAAGGACAGTCGATCCTTAGCTGCGTCATCGTAAAGTGCGGCTTGAGCATTTGCATGCGCTGCAAAATCGGCGGGCGGCAAAAATACGCGATTTTCTGTCAGTAAGTTTTCGAGGGCTTCGTGTAACACGTCGCCTTGATCATTCACGTCTTGTGTGTCATCACTCATTGCAACTCCGTCTCGCCTGTGAGGTAGTTCCAAAATTACTAGCAGAAGTGCCTTTTGCTTGGGAAAACTAGACCTTGATTTGTGCAGTCAAGTTACGCATGTGATCAGCCACCATGCCTAAAACGTTTGACGGCTCAAGTGGCCCTGTCACGTCTGCCACGAGTCCGAGAAATTCATATAACCCTGGCAAAGCGCCCGTTCTAGACACTTTGGCTAATGGATTACGTGATTGTGGGGCTTCGTCACGGTGAGACAACAACCCTTCCCAGGTCGTTTCCCACTTTGAGAGAATCTCAGTTTCGCTGGGTACCGAAAAGAAATGTCCTACTGGTGCATCGTGGCGTAGCGACATGATCGAGGAATCCTTGAATCGCCGGATAAGTACAGTCTTCCAGGACAGTTCCGAAGTGCCGGTCATCACCGAGCACGGGTTTCGACAGATTCTTTGTCCGCTGTGCGCTGTTGCTGGTTCAGGCACTCCACCGCAGACCAATAATGCACTGGCTACCCGCGAGTGACTGTCTCTTAAGTATGTGTCCCACTTGGAATCACTTTCGAGTGCTTTGGACACAGCTGCGAATGCGTGTCGCTCTTGACGATTCAATGGACAGGTTTCGTCATTCCAACGCGTAGTTGGTGCCAGAAGTTGTGCGGAAAATATTGTTGGATCTCCAGCATGGCCCAACGTTGATTGCCATGCCAACAACGGCAAGTATTCTGCGATTAAGTGCAGTACAGACAAAGCCATCGCTACTTCACCACGTACGACCAGGATTTCTATCACTTCAAGTAGCAATCGATACGTTGGTACTAAGTCATGCAATGGGCCACGGTCTTGTGTGATCGACTGGTCTGGCCAACACAATGATCTAAGTGCGGATTCGAGTTCGCTATTGATTAACTCCACATCGGCGAAATCGAGAATGTCTTGCAAATTCAAATTTATTATGGCGTTGCCCAGAACTGCCATTGAACGAAGTGCGCTTTGAAGCTTTTTGTTCTCCAGGGATAGTGCGTCGCTAGTCGCGCCTACTTCAACTGCATCGAGCACTCGAATAATGAGTGCATATTGATGAAAGGCAAGTAGGTCATTCAGGACGCGCGGCAACTGTTCAGGTGAGGTGCCGGCCAACTGACTAAACACTTGTTCACTACGCGCTCTGAGGTGCGGTTCAGTCCACACGCGGCTAACCGGACGCTCAGACATTGGAACACTTACCAGTCGAGACCTCGTTTTGGTGAGTAGCAATTGCCTTCAATGCATCTGCGAATTCGCGTGTTGTCAGCGCGTAACCAGTAAGTGCATCATTGGCCGCAGATGCAAAAACCATACCTGCAACTCGTCCATCACTTGTGAGCATTGGTGCTCCGGAGTCTCCTTGTTTAATGTCCGCGCGCAACGCATAAATTTCTCGAATAATCATGCCTTTGCCGTAAATGTCAGTCCCTTTTGATGGAGAGACGCTTCTGACGCGGGCCGGAATGAGCGAAAGTTTTCCTCCACCAGGAAAGCCAGCTACTACAACATCTGTCCCACGTGACTGATTTGTCGTAAGCGATAGGCCGCGTCCCACAACATCATTTAATTTCAGAACGGCAATATCTACTTTCGGATCGAAATAGATAACCGTTGCGGAATGCAAACGTCCTTTACCTTGCAGCCGCACACCTGGACGATCAACGCCAGAAACCACGTGTGCATTAGTGATGACAAAGCCACCATCAATAACGAAGCCAGTTCCTGTTAATCGTGTTTTACACAAAGAAGCAATGCCTTCGACTCGCACAACACCGTCAAGCGCACTCTTCACACCTTTGCTCTTTATGACAGATGAATCAGGAGCATCTACTTGGGGAGATAGCAAGCCGCCAGTTAAATTCGTGGGTAGATGCGAATCAGAAACAAAACCTCTAATGCGCTCCATTCCATCGCGCACTTGTTGCGGCATGTATGTGTCTAGAGCTGCAGTCACTCGAGATTTGTCGAGTGCAGAAGTGATCGCAGACGATGGGGTTGCAAGAAGCAGCGAAGTAATGAGCCACGTCACGATAGACCACGTTGCAAACGAAGTTAGTGCTCCACCAAACGAATCAATCTTGAGCAGAGTTTTCCACTTGAGGTAGGCGCGTAACCGACGACCTACAAATGCGCCAAATGCACTTCCCAGGGCCAGAGCACCGAGCGCTACGACGGCTTCACCAGCAATGCTCCACATTGTGAGAGTTTTGTTTCCTGAGGTATAGGCAGCGAGAAGCCCTCGCGCCACAAACGCACCAGTTACTACGCCTGCTAATGACAGTCCGCTCACAAGGAGTCCGCGTCTCCACCCAGTGACGCTTATAAAAACAAAAAAGCACAGAAGCGCAATGTCGAGCATGGACCCTGTCATTCTTGGACCTGACTTAAATGCGACGGTGGCACTTCCACAACCACCGAATCGTCCCATGGACGTGTCCAACCCGCCAAGTCAATAAGTTGTGACAAGACACCACCCGTAAATCCCCAGACCAGCAGGTTGCGCACATTGAATGCCGGGCCAAGAAATCCCGAGCGCGTCTTAACTCGCACACGATGTGTGGGATCTATGAATTCAGTAATCGGAATGCGGTGTATCGCCTGAACTTCAACAGGATCAACTATGCGAAGTTCGTGCGGTTCATCCCACCAAGCGACAACGGGTGTGACTTTGAATCGTGAAGGTGGCAACCACAGTTCGGGTAATTCTGCGATTACTGTGACCGAATTGATGTCGAGTCCAATTTCTTCCTGTGCCTCGCGAAGCGCAGCTGCAGTAAAACTGGCGTCAGTTGGTTCAACCCGACCACCTGGAAATGCTGGTTGGCCAGCGTGGGATCTCATGTGTGCCGGACGTTCGATGAGGACTATTTCCCCAAACGAATCATGTGGGCCGAAAAGAACAAGCACAGCCGCTTGCTTTTCTTCGGTCTTTGGGACTGGCTGCCAATGGAGATCATCAGCTGTGACATGTTGAGCGCGAGATGCAAACGGAGCGAACCATTCAGGCAACATCATGACTCACTTGCCGTTATGAGTCTTACCAATGATTCGTGAGTAAGCTGGCCGAATTCCACATCAACAATGTGGTGTTGCGCGTTCACAGCAATTGTTAGCGGCAGGCCAGAAACACCTAAAGAAGTAAGGAGTGAATCATTCTTATCAATGTAGATAGGAAATGCATTATCGGTTTGATTCACCAGATTAGTAGCAATAGTAAGACCGCTATTGCTTTGGCTAATGTCCTTAACATTTATTGCAACCACTTGTCCAGCAAACTCTTTATTCGCCAGCAGTGGAAATTCCTCGGTGCAAGCTTGGCACCACGATGCCCAAAAGTTGATGACTCGCGGCATTGTGATGTCGTGCGTAGAAATTACTTTCGTGCCATTCCATTCGCCTAATTCAGCTGTTGGTAGATCGCTTGTTGCAAGTGATGGTTGTCCAGAAACAACAGGTGAGCCTGCAGAATCGACAGGTGTACTTTGTGGTGCACATGCACACATCAAAGCGACGCACATCGCAAAAACTACGCGTCGCATTTACCAACCCTCGAGTTTCAATAACTTCGTCGCCTCGACAACGTCAACAGGGCCCTCTCCAAAAGATGGGCACAGTTTTGCTAACGGACAAGCACCGCATGCTGGTTTACGTGAGTGGCACATTCTTCGCCCAAGAAAAATTAGTCGATGGTTCAGCAACGTCCAATCTTGTGGCTTAAATATTTCCATCAAATCAAATTCCACTTTGACTGGGTCAGAATTTTGCGTCCAGCCAAGACGCCTCGCTATTCGTCCGACATGCGTGTCAACGGTTATCCCTGGTACGCCAAATGCATTTCCCAACACAACATTTGCGGTTTTTCGCCCTACGCCTGGCAATTCCACAAGTTGCTCTATTGTGCTAGGCACTTGTCCGTCGTATTTTTCGATTAAGGCTGCCGCGAGTCCTTGTATGGATTGAGCTTTATTTCGGAAGAAACCAGTTGTCTTGATGATGTCTTCAATGTCGACTCGATTTGCAGACGCTAAATCGCTTGCCGAAGGAAAACGCTTAAACAAAACTGGTGTCACCATGTTGACTCGTTTATCAGTACATTGCGCAGATAAAACAGTAGCTACGAGTAATTGCAGTGGGTTTTCGTATTCGAGTTCACAACGTGCGTCCGGAAAGGTTTTACCAAGAATCCGATTGATTGCCGCAGCGCGTTTTTTCAAATCGGCTGGGAGCTCCGTTGCTGGCACACCATAAGCCTAAAGGCGATTACTTAGCCCGCTTAGCCAGTCGTTCTTGATCAAAAATCTCAACCGAGCGAGTTTCCAGCCGAATCCAGCCGCGGCTTGCAAAATCAGCCAACGCTTTGTTTACAGTTTCTCGAGATGCACCAACAAGTTGTGCTAGCTCTTCTTGAGTGAGGTCATGGTGGACGAGTAACCCCGTAGCCGTGCGAGTGCCAAATTTTTCACCGAGTTCGATAAGTGCTTTTGCTACTCGGCCAGGCACATCAGCAAAAACCAAATCCGACATAATCTCGTTTGTGCGACGAAGTCTATGAGCCAGCGCTTGAAGCAAAGACTGTCCTACTTCGGGATGTCCAGTGAGCCATGGGCGCAAATCATTGTTACCCAGTCCGAGTACTTCCGAGTCAGTTACGGCAACAGCAGTTGACGTGCGCGGGCCTGGGTCAAAAAGTGACAACTCGCCAAACATGTCGCCTGGGCCAAGCACCATCAGTAACGACTCACGACCGTCACCGGAGGCGTGCGTTAACTTAATTTTCCCGCTCATCACAATGTAAAGGCGATCACCGGATTCACCTTCTTGAAAAAGGTGTTTACCTTTTTTCAAAGTTTGCGGAACCATTGAACGCTCAAGTGACATTGCAGCGTGATCATCAAGACGAGAGAACAAAGGGGTGCTTCGCAAATTATGATCCATGCTGCAACTCCTTTGTTACGTCAGTTTTATTACGTTAGATAAAAACTTCGAGATGTTTTCTCTCAATATACTCTTCGGTCTTGTGTTACGACAAAACCGTTAGTCGCGTACCTCAACGATAATTTCTAATTCCACTGGCGCGTTGCGCGGAAGTGATGGAACTCCAACTGCAGAACGTGCGTGAACGCCCGCGTCACCAAAAGCTTGTGCAAAAATCGCGCTGGCTGCGTTAATGACTACAGGTTGGTTTGTGAACGATGGATCGCTGGCAACAAAACCTACAACTTTGACAACCCGAACAACTTTGTCCAGGTCTCCAATAACTGACTTCACAGCAGCAATTGCATTTAGTGCACACTGAGTTGCACATTTGGCGGCAGTATCTTCATCTACTCCAGCTCCGACAATTCCAGTTGCAAGGAGTTCGCCCTGCGACATTGGAAGTTGGCCAGATGTAAAAATGAGGTTTCCAGTGCGAACGGCCGGAATGTATGCAGCAACGGGTGCTGCTACTTCTGGAACAGATAGTCCTTGTTCGGACAGGCGTGCTTCGACAGTGCTCATGTTGTGATGCCTACTAATTCTTTGGGCGCTTGAAATAAGCGACGAGGTTCTCTGGGTTCAATCCAGGCACTATTGCTACAAGTTCCCAACCATCTTCACCGAAATTATCGAGAATGGCTTTGGTGTTGTGCACCAATAACGGCGCTGTTAGATATTCCCACTTGGTCATAATTGGACTCTACGACACCGACGCCTAGGAATATCAGGCGCGGTAGCTATCGGCCGCTGACAAAAGCAACTGGGTCTAGGCGGTCATAATCTTGGCGAGCAGACATTAAAAGCTCGCGCCATGAGGTGACATTCGACCTACGGCGAAGTAACGCACGACGTTCACGTTCCGTCATTCCGCCCCAAACCCCGAATTCAATGTGGTTATCAAGTGCATCTGCGAGGCATTCGGTTCGCACTGAGCAACCGGCGCAAATAATTTTCACTCGATTTTGGGCTGCGCCTTGAACAAACAACTGGTCTGGATCGGTGTTCTTACAGGCTGCGTTGCGGCTCCATTCGGAATCCCATACTTGCGTCACTTCAAAATCCCCTCATACCTGGACTTGTTCTGCATGAATGCGTTGGCTCCACTATTGACGCTCAAGTGACTGATGTCAATACCTTTTTAGGTGACATTTTGGTTGCAGATTGCGATGCGAGAGATTACCTTCTACCCGATTACGATATAGACCTATGCCTAATCAATCGGGGGAGCGAGCCCTAAGTCGCTTTGAGTTGCTGTCGCGGATGGCTTTTTTCATCACGGTTGCCGGAGTTGTCGCATCTTTAGTCGCGCTGCCTGTTGTCGGTACCGTTGGGTTACTCACCCGTAACACCGTTCTAGGTTTCCAGAACTTGCCAGCTGACCTCACACAGGTTCCTTTGCCGCAGCAAAACGTCATCACAGATATTCATGGTGAACAAATTGCAGTGCTGTATGCACAGAACCGAATTGCAGTGCCGCTGGATCAGATTTCTCCCATAATGCAGCAAGCGATTATTGCTATTGAAGATCAACGATTCTTACAACACTCGGGAATCGACATCCGTGGCACTCTACGTGCCACTGTTTCTACCTCGACTGGTTCACAAGTCCAAGGTGGATCGACCATCACGCAACAATTCGTCAAGCAGATTTTGCTCACGGCCGCTCAGACTCCCGAACAGCAAAAAGCAGCGACTGCTGTTTCTCTTGGACGAAAAATTCGTGAAGCGCGATATGCAATTGGGCTAGAAAACAAACTCAGCAAGAAACAGATTCTCGAGGGTTACCTCAACATTGCATACTTTGGTGCAGGCTCGTATGGCGTTGAGATTGCATCGCGGCGCTATTTTTCAGTACACGCAAACCAGTTGACGCTCGCGCAAGCAGCAACGCTGGCTGGTTTGGTTCAAAACCCGTCACGGTATGACCCAACTCGTTTTCCCGATGCGGCCACCAAGCGCCGCAACGAGGTGCTCAATGCAATGGCTCGCGCGGGATACATCACGCAAGCAGTTGCCGAGCAAGCAAAGCTTGAAACGATGCAGGTCAGTCTGAAAGTCTCGGAATTGCCCAATGGATGCACCACTTCTATTGCTCCATTTTTCTGCGACTACGTACTTACTGTTTTGCATGATGATCCAATTTTTGGCGACACGCCTGAAGCTCGTGCACGTCTGCTCGATGTCGGTGGACTCACAATCAAGACAACACTCGATTTGAAGGCACAACGCGCAGCCCAAAAAGCCGCTAATGATCGCATTCCTCCAACTGATCCCAGTCAGAAAGCCGTCGGAATTACGATGATGCGCCCAGGTACTGGCGAAATTGTTGCCATGGCGCAAAACCGAGCATGGGGTCGAAGCGGAGCAGGAAAAACTGCTGTCAATTACAACGTCCCGGTTGCACATAACGGGACCGTTGGCTTCCAAGCTGGATCAACCTTTAAGGCATTCACTATGGCTGCGGCATTCAAGCAGGGTTGGGATCCTTTTAAGGTCTTGGCTGCGCCAGCAAAGAAAACTTTTAAGAACTTTGTTGAGTGTCAAGGTGGTGCACCTATCGCGCCTTATGACGTGAAGAACTCAACTCATTCCGGTTCATTCAACATGCTGAGTGGCGCTGCATATTCAGTTAACACCTACTTTGTGGGGCTTGAAGAAAAAATTGGCCTATGCGGCCCTGCAGAAATGGCAAAAGCCGCCGGCGTGAAGCAAGGCAATGGTGAGGATCTCAAGTCGTACCCATGTTTCACACTCGGTTGTTTTGATGTCACAACACTTGACATGGCAAACGCCATGGCAACATTTTCTGCTCACGGAATTCACTGCGACCCCATCGCAATTTCTAGCATCACGGATCGTTTTGGAAAAGCAATTCAAGTCCCGCTAGGTAACTGCACTCGCACAATTGATTTGCAGGTCGCCGACAGTGTCACTGCAGTACTCGCTGGTGTTATTGACGGACCAATTCCTGGACGTACCGGACAAGCGATGACGCTTGGTCGAGCAGCAGCAGGTAAAACTGGAACGACAGATAGTTCAGCGGCTGTGTGGTTTGTTGGTTACACCCCAGATCTGGCTGCCGCAGTGTGGGTAGGTGACCCACGTGGTGGACAGCAGTATCCAATGAAAAACCTTGTCATTAACGGAACTTTTTATTCGCAAGTGTTCGGTTCGCTCATGCCTGGTCCGGTGTGGCGTGAGGCAATGAAGGGCGCTCTCGCGGGAACTCCAGCAACGCCGTGGAACCTCACAACGTTAAGCGGACTGCATGCAGGCGGATACGGTAACCCGCTTGGAATTCACAACGGCAAATGTGCTGGGCTAGAAGGCGCCGAGCTCCAAGCTTGTAAAGATGCCTTAGTGACACCAACTCCTGGTCCAACACCATTGCCGACCGATGGCGGAACTACACCGTAACTCTCGATAGACATTTTTCGTGCACGCTGACAAAGGAGACTTTCAATGAGCACTCTCAAGAACACACTGCAAGCTGATCTACACAGCGCGATGCGCGAAAAAAACTCAATGGTCACATCAACTTTGCGCATGGTACTTGCGGCAATAACTAATGAAGAAGTTTCAGGTAAAGAATCTCGCGAACTCAATGACCAAGACCTGATTACCGTTCTTAACCGCGAAGCAAAGAAGCGTCGTGAAGCAGCATCTGCGTACGACGACGCGCATCGTCCTGAGCTTGCAGCAAAGGAACGTGAGGAACTCGACGTCATCATTCGTTACCTTCCAGCGGCTTTGTCCGATGACGAGTTGGCCCAAATCATTTCCGGTGCGGTTGCGTCGGTTGCTGCACAGGGGATGACTGGACCAAGTGCAATGGGAGCCGTTATGAAGATTGTGACTCCGCAGGTCGCAGGACGCGCAGACGGTGGCCAGGTTGCCGCTGGTGTTAAGCAAGCGTTAAGTAACTAACACCGCATCACGACTTAAACACGTCTGGACTAGGCATAGTCTGTGGTACGTGAGTCATAAAACGCGCGTCGCACTGTCTTTGCTGACGATGTACATCGCGTGGGGCACAACTTATGTTGGTATCGCATTCGCAATCGAGACCATGCCTGATTTGGTGTCTATGGGTTTTCGATTTCTGACTGCTTCGCTTATTCAATTTATTTTTGTCGGAAGCCGAACCGGTTTTTCACAATTCCGAATTACCCGAAAGCAACTGAAAAATTCCATGTTCTTGGGAACAATCATGTTGGCCGTGGGTCTAGGTACAGTTGCCACCGCGGAACATGTTGTGCCACTTGGTGTCTCTGCTCTGATCATTGGTTCCATGCCTTTGTGGACTGCGTTGCTTCGCATTGTTGATCGAGATAAACCTCGCGGCCGAACGCTATTAGGAATCTTGGCTGGTTTCATCGGACTCATGATTATTCTGCAGCCGGGACATACGATTCCGCGTCCAGGAGGAGCGGGTCACAACATCACATTGTGGATGTTTATTTTGCTCATTGGGAATTTGTTGTGGTCTATTGGCTCGTTTGTTACTTCGCGCCTAGACACTCCGCCGAATTCACTCGTACTCACAACATTCGAAATGTTGTCCGCAGGTTTTGTGCTACTCATCATTGGTCTGCTCAATGGGCAACACATTGGCGACTTCTTTCGGGCTTCTGGTCGCTCGTGGGGTGGTTGGAGTTATCTAGTCATCGTTGGTTCTGTGGTGGGTTACTCAACCTATAACTGGTTGCTGGCAAACGCGCCTATTTCGTTGGTGTCAACATATTCATATGTGAATCCCGTTGTGGCGACAATACTTGGAATCATTATTTTCGACGAGAAACTGACTCACAATATTTTAGTTGGTGGCCTTGTGGTGCTAATAAGCATCATTTTGGTTGTGACTTCCGAAAGTCGTAAACGAAGCTCAGTTCCTATCGTGGAAACGTCTTAAGAATTTCGATAATACGTTCCAGTGGTTCGCGTTCACCAATACTGATTCGAACACCTTCACCACTAAACGGCCGCACAGCAACAGCTTTCGCGTTACAGGCGACAACAAATTCGTCAGTTGCCGGACCCAATGCAAGCCAAACAAAGTTTGCTTGGCTATTTCCTACATGTACTCCGATAGCGCGCAATTCGTTTTCAAACCACTCTCGCGTAGCAACGATGTCCGTTACGCGGCTTAGGAGCTCAGGCTCAAGATCAAGTGACGCAACTGCTGCTGCTTGAGCAATGTTTGACACACCGAATGGAACTGCGGTCTTACGTACTGCTTGTGCGACTCGCTCTGGGCCAATGAAGAAGCCGATTCTTAATGCGGCTAACCCATAAGCCTTCGAGAACGTGCGCAATACTCCGACATTCGGATATTTTTGAATGCAGGCCATACCGTCGACCGCATCTGGGTCTCGATTGAATTCAACATAAGCCTCATCCACGACAACAAGTACGTCGTGCGGTACTCGTGTCATAAAAGCTTCAAACTCAACCTGGGAGACGCTGGTACCCGTTGGGTTATTTGGAGTGCACACAAAGATCAGACGCGTTGCGGGGGTTATCGCATCTGCCATGGCCGAGAGGTCATGACCAAATTCATCATTCAATGGAACTTGCACAGATGTGCCACCAGCAATGAGAGTGATGATGGGGTAAGCCTCGAATGATCTCCACGCATAAATAACTTCGTCACCCGCATCGACGACTGCTTGGACGATTTGCTGACACACTCCAACCGAACCTGTGCCTGTGGCAATCATCTCGATGGGAACATCGAATCGTCGAGCAAGTGCGAGTGTGAGTTGTGTACTCAGTGGATCGGGATAGCGATTGATATCTAATGCAGCAGCGGTAATGACGTCTAGGATTCCCGGTAGCGGAGGCATTGGGTTCTCGTTACTTGATAATTTAAATGCCTCAAAGCCAGCAACTGCATCAGCTTTTTTACCGGCTTTATATGTTGGCAGCGCATCCATGTGCGGTCTTATCCGAATTGCATCACTCACACGGCAAGCCTACGGGTCAAAATTACTAATGAGACATCGTCACGATTCCATGTGACGGAAAATTGTCGTGCCTTAGCCAAAATATGTGTGCCCGCTACATGTGACGAGGTACCCACATTCTCTAAAAGAATCTTGTCAAGAGATTCGACGCCGAACTCCACATCGTTGCTGTTTCGGGTTTCCACTAATCCGTCGGAGTACATCACAATGCGCTCACCCGAACTCAGCGCTATCGAACTATGTGTCCATGTTGTACCGAGTGCCCCCAGCATTGGACCTGTGGAGGGTAACTCCGAAATGTTTGCGTTATGTCGCACCACGCGAGCCGGTGGGTGGCCTGCCGAGACATAAGTGACGGGCGCTGCCGCATCATCTGGGATGACGCACACAATTGCAGTAGCTGTGAGTGAATCCACCGCACTTAGCCCATCTGATGCTCGCTTGAATAAATCAGTGGGATCAATACCTGAGGAAAGTCCCGCAGAAAGTACGGCTTTAAGTTGAAGGCCAGCTACTCCAGCAGCAGGTCCGTGACCTGCCACATCTGCAGCGATTACAGCTACCCCGCCAGGGACGGTGACAATGTCCCACCAGTCGCCTGCAATAACACCTTCAGCTGGGTCGACTGCGCCAAAAACATCTATCTGCGGCATTAAGACGCGGTTTGGTTCCAGGGCTGCCTTGATTGATAACGCCAGCGGTGCCTGAGCATTCAAACTTTCGAACGCCGCACGTTTTTGATCAATTTGTTCAACAAGGTTTTGTCTCATGGTTTCTGCGTCACGCGCTGCAGCTTTAAGTTCCTCTGGGCGTTCCACCGCAATCACTGCGTGAAGTTGTCCTTCGGTTACTTCCCGCAGTTGTTCGCGGATGTCCTCTAGTGGATTAAGTACCCAACGACTCAAGTAACGCCACGCTAAGAACAGAAGAAGCATGTCGAGCAGCAACGACAACACGAGCGTTTCGCTAAGTCGTGTTCCTGCCTCATCCAAAGTGATGGAGTTTGCAATGGCTTGACTGACTTGCTCACGTGCAATCTCATAAGCTGCAATTTGCCAAGTTGCCGCAGAGATCAACACGAACGCGGCAACCGCAATAATTGCGTGCACTCTGGTCCTCAAACTCACAAGGTAACTCTATGGTGACCAATGGTCACTGTGCATTACAAAGTACGAGTGAGTTCCTGCAATGCGAGTTCAAACAGCTCAGCGTGCAGGTCTACATCCTCAACGGATGTATTCGGACACATCAAAGCCATGTTGTGGAATGGCGTCATCAGGATTCCGCGATTGCACATGAAAAGGTGCATGAACTCATCAAGCTCGTCATCACCGGCAAGCATGGCAGCTGTTCCTGTGGTCGGGGCAGGTGAAACAAATCGATATTCAGCCCGGGCACCTACTTGCGAAATGCTCCACGGAACATCATATTTTTCCAGAAGTGCGCGTACTTGCTCTGTGTACCGATCACACAATGTAATCATGTGTTCGAAAGCTTGTTCGGTGAGCACTTCTCCAAGTGTTGCTCGCATGGCAGCCATAGACAAACTGTTTCCAGCTAGTGTGCCGCCTACTCCACCCACATCAATAAGGTCTGCTTCTTGATGTGAATTGATAGCACGCGCAACATCGTGCGTGAATCCATATGCACCAGATGGAATTCCTGCACCAATCGATTTCCCGATAACAAACATGTCTGGCTGTAAGCCATCCCGTAAGGTCATGCCTCCAGGACCGGCAGAGAATGTGTGGGTTTCGTCAATCATTAAGAGAGCGCCGTACTTCGTGGCAAGAGCCCGCAATCCCGCTAAGAAGCCTGGTTCGGGTAACACAATGCCAATGTTGGTCATTGCAGGTTCAGTCAAAATTGCTGCAACATCGCCGTGCGCCAGTTCGCGTTCAACTGCTTCCAAATCATTGAATTCAACAACGCGAGTTGTGGTGTCTAGCGGAACAGGTGGTGCCACGTTTCCTGGACGAGCCGTTGCTTTTCCATCGTGATCTGGTACTGCGAAAGTTTCGTCAACTGATCCGTGATAGCACCATGCAAAAACTAAAATCTTGCTCTTCCCAGTTGCAAGTCTTGCCAATCGAATCGCCCAACGATTCGCATCCGTGGCACTCAGTGTGAAGGACCATAGGGGAACCCCAAATCGACGTGTGAGTTCCGCTCCTACCCATTGCGCGTCAGCAGTGGGCAGCATCGTGGTTAGGCCACCTTGATCAACCATGCGGTGCACTATGGCTTTCATACTGGCATCGGGTGAGTGACCCGCCATAGACGCTGTGTCTCCGAGTGCGAAATCTACATACGTGTTTCCATCAACATCTGTAATTCGATTCCCGTGTGCAGTGTCAAGGTACAGCGGGAAGCCACCTGACCACTTATTCATCCAGGTCAGTGGGACACCGCCAAATAGATTCGAGGCACTGTGATAAAGCGATAGCGATTGCGGATTACGTAATTTATATGTTTCGCGTTCTCGGATAAGCAATGACGCTAGATTGTCGCGATTAATGACGGATGGCACTAAGAGCTCCCTTGATGCACGGGTAGAGAGTTGGCGAATGAAAACACTCGTGTATTTACATTCCCACACATGCGTGTAATTTCGTCAGATTATGACTGAGCCATGTCGACAAATCGGCTGTAGTGCCCTTGGAATGCCACGACGATTTCTGCAGTCGGGCCATTCCGGTGTTTTGCAAGAATAAAGTCAGCTTCGCCGACGCGACTTGATTCGCGTTCATATTTATCTTCACGATGAATCAGAAGCACCATGTCTGCATCTTGTTCAAGTGATCCAGATTCGCGCAAATCCGAAAGCATAGGTCGTTTATCTTGTCGTTGTTCGGCACCACGATTTAACTGGCTGATTGCAACCACGGGAATGTCGAGTTCTTTTGCTAATAGTTTGAGTGAGCGTGAAAACTCGGACACTTCAACTTGTCGACTTTCAACTTTGCGACCGCTAGACATCAGTTGGAGATAATCAATCACAAGAAGTTTTAAATCAAAACGTTGTTTTAATCGACGTGCTTTCGCGCGAATTTCCATCATGGTCATGTTTGGTGAGTCATCAATAAATAATGGTGCATCATTTACTTGACCGATCTTGTTGGCCAACCTTGCCCAGTCAGCTTCATTTAGTGTGCCGGCACGCATGCGTCCGAGGTCCACTTGCGCTTCTGCAGACAAGAGTCGCATCACAATTTCGTTTCGGCTCATTTCCAAAGAGAAAATTGCTGAGGTCATGCCGTGCTTAATACTCGCCGATCGGGCAAAGTCCAAGCCAAGCGTCGACTTACCCATTGCTGGTCGGGCAGCAAGAATAATCATTTGTCCGCCATGTAAACCATGAGTGACATCATCTAGCGCAGCGAATCCAGTGGGGACGCCAATCGATGCGCCACCACGACCTTCGATTGCTTCGATTTCCTCAAGTGTTGCCGACATAATGTCTGCCAGCGGTGCGTAGTCCTCGGACATGCGATGACTTGTTACTTCATACACTTCGGCTTGGGCGCGATCAACCAAGAGGTCTACTTCGTTATCACCGGCGTAACCCATTTGGACAATGCGGGTTCCGGCGTCAACTAGTCGACGAAGGATTGCTCGCTCTGTGACAATGCGCGCATAGTACGAAGCATTTGCAGCTGTCGGGACGCTAGCAACCAGTGTGTGCAAGTATGCGGGTCCGCCAACATTAGCCATCGACCCATGTTTAGACAGATAGTTAGCAACCGTGATTGCATCAGCCGGTTCACCGCGTCCGTATAAATCTAAAATCGCACCATAAATTGTGGCGTGAGCGGGCTTGTAGAAATCAACCTCTCGAAGGTTTTCGACAACGTCTGCGATGGCATCTTTGCTTAATAGCATTGCGCCCAAAACAGATTGTTCAGCAACGAGATCTTGTGGCGGCGTGAGTGTTTCGTTGGCGTTTACGTTGCGAGGAAACTCTGCAACACTCATGAAAATAGCCCTCAAAATCTGTAAGTTCGCGTGTTCGGTGGGGATTTGGTTAGGAATCAGCCGAAGGCCGCGCGGTTGTTCGCTTCCTTTGTGACTCTATGAGCCCACACTGACATACACAATCTTGCCTGTGGATAAAGGGGTGGACAATATGGGGAAAAGCCATTGGATTGGACACTTCGCTCTGGGGACAACCTGTTGATGAGTCTTAGGCTGTTCAGTAAAAAAGTTTAATTATCAGGCAAAAGATTGTCCACGGGCTGTGTGCAAAAACTAATTCGAGACTATTTTTCCATCTTGAAATGGAGTCAATTCCCGTCGCAGCCGAGTTCCAAGGTATCCAGCAATAGTCAGTCCCACAATGATGATTCCAAGCCACTGATTAACTAGTGCGTGCTCAAGCATGACTCCAGAAAGAGCCGGACCTAGAGTCCCAGCAATAACCCACACCAAACCCGAAACCGCGTTGTAGCGGCCACGTAAGTGTTCTGGGGCGATGACATTTTGAAGCGATGATCCAATTGGTGACCACACCGTTTCTCCCACCGCAAAAATTGCTGAGCCTAAGCAGGCTAAGAAAAATGTTGCCCCTGGATGCGAGACCCCAACTCCAATAACGAACCATCCCGCGGCCCACAATCCGCACACTAGTCCAAGCAGACGGGTGCGACTTCTGCCTTCGAGACGATTCATGATGGAAATTTGTAACACAACAATCACAGCAGTGTTTACAGCCCACAGTGGGCCTAAGTGCGACACAGACAAGCCACCATAGATTGTGAGCAATGCCGGCAATCCTGCATCCAGTGAGGCGTACCCGAACGTCATCATCACAATGCCAACGATTGAGAGTTTAATTAATTTTCGGTCGCGCAAAACTTCGCGATAGCTTCCAGCGTTTTCTTCTTCACCATCTTTGACTTCGAGTCGTCCGCCAATTCCACGCAAGCTCGCAATAAAAGCGAAATACGTCAGATACGACACTGCATCAAGCACATACAAAATCGTGAAGGTTTCGGGTCGTTCGATGCGCACAATAAAAGAGCTCACCATGCCACCAACACCCAGACCTAGGTTTAAGGCCATGAACTGGAGACCAAAGAATTTCTGGCGTGACTCTTCACTCGTCATGCGTGACATCAAGGTGGACTGTGGTGGCCAAATACCTGCATTACCTAGCGCAATAAAAGTACCGACAAGGTAGGCGCCCGCGACTGTGTGCACATAAGACCACGACACGGTGCTCGCTGCCTCAATCAAAATAGAGATGAGCAAAATCGGTCGAGGTCCAAACTTGTCTACTAAGAATCCAAATACTGGCGAAAACGCAAGTCCGGTGATAGCCATCCAGGAAAGTACTAGCGAGGCCGAGGTCATCGAAAGATGACGGACTTGATTCAGATACACAACCATGACTGGCATGGTGAGTCCGCCGCCCAGAGCATTCAGTAAAGCGCCAATAAGAAATCGCTTCATGTAAGGCGAAGTCTCAGGCAAGAACGTTGACATGATCGGTGACCATTCGATTCCTTCGCTGCGTACTTGGATACGTCGCGAATTGTGTTAACAAATGAAAAAGGAGGCAGTGAGTACTACCTCCACGAATCACCGTGTGGTGATAGGTAAGTGGAGAATAGGGGACTCGAACCCCTAACCCCCTGCTTGCAAAGCAGGTGCTCTACCAATTGAGCTAATTCCCCGAGTTCGCAAAAACGCGGTGCCTACAAAGTTACTCGGAAGTGGCTTGTGTCCACAAATCCTGTTCGGCTTTGCTTGCTTCGAGTTGTTGATAAATCACATAGCCAGCAACGGCAATGAGTGCTAGCGACAGCAGTTTTTTCATTTGATCTACCTTTCAATTCGTGCGTGGGCCTAGATGGACTTGAACCATCGACCTCTTCCTTATCAGGGAAGCGCTCTAACCAAGCTGAGCTATAGGCCCTTGCAATGTATTCAGTTACTGCGCAGGAAATGCGTATTTCAGCGCGAGACAAGAACTTACCCTAATTCGGGCTATGCCCAAAATGAGGAGGCTTTTGTGGTTAGGAACGATCCGTAAGAGTGACTTCGACTCCGCCAGTGAAACCAACACTCAGGTTGTAAAGAACTGCAAAAAGCGTTGAGAGAACGCTAATCAGCACGATTTCTACCGCAGAAACCACCATGGAAAGTCCAACGAGGCGGCCTAGTGACAAGAAACTCACGCCACTGCTGCTACCCGATACGTCCTTGAATAAGCCAGTGATGGCCTCAAAAACTCCGGCTGCTGAAAGCATGAGCCACAGCGCGATTGTTGCCACAATGGTGATTCCAGCCAGGGTCACTCCCAACATGAAGGCACCTTTAGCAACTGACCATGGGTCGACATGCGTAAGGTGCAGTCGCGCTTGGCGCACAGGTTGGTCGGTCTCTAGCTCGTCAACAGTTGTCGTCACGACTACTCCTCCCCACCAGTTGGTGGCACGACTGGCTCCTCGGCCAGATCAAGGTCTTCTAGTTCGGCTTGCGCGGTTGCTGACGAGCGAGCAACTCCGACAACTTGCACGTCGTCGTCAACACTCATCAATTTCACACCCATTGTGTCACGGCCCGCGACTCGAATTTCCGAGACGGAGGTTCTAATGACAACACCATTGCTCGCGATAGCAAAAATTTCGTCATCTTCTTCGCACACTAACGCGGCAACAAGGGGACCTGTTTTATCGTTCTTGGTGTCAGCGGCGATAACGCCCTGTGTTCCACGATTCTTCGCGTTCCAGCCAGATGCCAAAGTACGTTTGCTAAATCCATTTTCCGTAACCGTTACAACGTACGAACCTGGTCGAGCGATCTCCATGCTGATCAAATAATCTTCTGACCGCTTGAACTTCATTCCAATCACACCCGCAGCAGATCGACCCATTGGTCGAAGTGCGGAATCATCTGCTTTGAAAAATACCGAGTAAGCATCTTTTGATACCAAAATAATGTCGTCTTCTTGGTTCGCTAACTGTGCGGATACCAGGGTGTCACCGTCACGCAAATTAATTGCGATGAGTCCTGTCGAACGCGGCGAGTCATATTCGGACAAACGCGTTTTCTTGATCATGCCTTCACTTGTGGCAAGTACAAGATATTCAGCTTGCTCGTAGTTGGTGATATCCAAAACTTGCGCAATTGTTTCTTCAGGCGACAACTGAAGCAAATTAGCAACATGCTGTCCACGTGCATCGCGACCTGCGTCTGGGAGCTCGTATCCTTTAACCCGGAATACCCGACCTTTGTTCGTAAAGAACAAAAGCCAGTTGTGCGTTGATGTGACAAAGAAGTGTTCAACAACGTCGTCTTGTTTTAATGCAGCACCCTTGACTCCACGCCCACCACGTTTTTGAGAACGATAAAGCACTGCCTTGGTGCGCTTGGCATAACCGTCTTGCGTTACGGTCACCACTATCGGCTCTTGAACGATGAGGTCTTCGTTGTTGACATCATTCTCGTCAGCAATAATCTTTGAACGTCGCTCGTCGCCGTACTTGCTCACGCTCTCGGCAAGTTCATCGCTAACAATCTGTCGTTGGCGTTCAGGTTTTGCCAAAATATCTTCGTAGTCAGAAATTTCAAGCATGAGTTTGTCATGCTGAGCTTGAAGTTCGTTTCTCTCAAGTGCCGCTAATTTACGTAACTGCATGTCAAGGATTGCTTGCGCTTGAATTTCGTCGATGTCGAGGAGATCCATGAGTCCTTGTTGTGCAGCGGACGCAGATTCAGATGCCCGAATTAATGCAATGACTTCATCAATGCGATCGATTGCCTTCAGTAACCCAATCAGAATGTGAACGCGTTCCTGTGCAATGCGAAGACGATATGCAGTTCGCCGTTGGATGACTTCGATCTGGTGGGTAATCCAATGTGACACAAACGCGTCAAGGCTAAGTGTGCGAGGCACGCCGTCAACAAGAGCCAACATGTTTGCGCTGAAGTTATCTTGCAGTTGCGTGTGCTTGAAGAGATTGTTGAGAACAACTTTTGGTACTGCGTCGCGCTTCAACACAACAACGATGCGCATGCCGGTGCGTGACGACGTTTCATCGATGATGTCAGCGATGCCGGAAATCTTTCCTTGATCATGCAGTTCAACAATGCGAGCAATCAAGTTGTCTGGATTGACTTGGTATGGCAGCTCAGTAATTACGATGACAGTACGTCCACGTTTGTCTTCGGTAATTTCCGTGACCGCACGCATTGGGATTGAGCCACGGCCAGTGCGGTAGGCGTCCAAGATTCCACGGCGTCCGACAATCTGAGCCCCGGTTGGGAAGTCAGGGCCACTAATGCGCTCTAGGAGTGCTTCAAGTAGCTCTTCACGAGTCGCTTCAGGGTGCTCGAGAGCCCACTGAACGCCTGCCGCAACTTCCGTGAGGTTGTGTGGCGGAATGTTGGTAGCCATGCCGACAGCGATTCCTGATGAACCATTAATGAGCAGGTTCGGTATCCGGCTCGGAAGGACGGTCGGTTCTAAATTCTTACCGTCGTAGTTAGGAACAAAATTGACAGTGTCCTGATCAATGTCTCGCACCATTTCCATGGCAATCGGTGCCATGCGTGCTTCGGTATATCGAGCAGCAGCTGGTGAGTCATTGCCGGGTGAACCAAAATTTCCTTGGCCTTGTGCCAGTGGGTATCGCAAAGACCATGATTGGGTCAAGCGCACCAAAGTGTCATAAATCGCGCTGTCACCGTGTGGGTGATATTGACCCATAACTTCGCCGACTACACGTGCGCTCTTATTAAAGGCGCGGTCAGGTCGATATCCACCGTCATACATTGCATACAAAACTCGGCGGTGAACTGGTTTGAGTCCGTCACGAACATCTGGCAACGCTCGCGACACAATCACGCTCATCGCGTAGTCCATATAGGACCGTTGCATTTCGACGTGTAAGTCGACTATTTCAATTTGATCATGTGGCTGAGTCATTAGATATCCAAGAACCGAACGTCATGCGCATTGCGCTGAATAAAATTACGGCGACTTTCGACGTCTTCACCCATCAGGGTGGAGAACAGCGCATCCGCTTGCACAGCATCTTCAACTGAAACTTGCAGCAGAACGCGACGAGCGGGATCCATTGTTGTTTCCCATAGTTCTTCTGCATTCATTTCGCCAAGACCTTTATAACGTTGGACGTCTTCTTGCTTAAGTTTCTTTCCGGCAGCAAGACCAGCTTCAACGATTTGGTCACGTTCGCGATCGGTATATGCATATGCGGGTGCTTCGCGTGACCACTTGATTTTGTACAACGGTGGTTGTCCCAAATACACAAAGCCGCCATCTACGAGTGGACGCATGTATCGGAAAAGAAAAGTAAGAAGCAGTGTGCGAATATGTTGTCCATCGACATCGGCGTCCGCCATTAAAACAATCTTGTGATATCGCAATTTGTTGATATCAAATTCTTCTTGGATGCCGGTGCCAAATGCAGAAATCAAACCTTGCACTTCGGTGTTTGCAAGCACTTTGTCTAATCGTGTTTTTTCAACGTTAAGAATTTTTCCGCGGATTGGCATGATGGCTTGAATGCGTGGGTCGCGGCCTTGACCAGCCGAGCCACCAGCTGAATCTCCCTCAACGATAAAGACTTCGCATTCCGTCGGATCTGTGCTTGAGCAGTCCTTGAGTTTTCCTGGTAAGCCACTGCTGCCCAATAACCCTTTACGGTTACGTGCTAAGTCGCGTGCTTTACGTGCAGCTAAGCGAGCAGATGCTGCCTGAAGTGACTTGCGCGCGATATCTTTTCCTTCGGCAGGATTCTTTTGGAACCACTCAGAGAGTTGCTCATTGACGACTTTTTGCACAAACGTTTTTGCTGCAGTGTTTCCGAGTTTGGTTTTTGTTTGTCCTTCGAATTGAGGTTCGCGAAGTTTGATTGAGATGATGGCGGTTAATCCTTCGCGAACATCTTCACCAGTTAAGTTCGTATCTTTTTCTTTCAGGATGTTCCATTCGCGGGCATAGCGATTAACCAATGTGGTGAGTGCCGCACGAAAACCTTCTTCGTGGGTTCCGCCTTCAATCGTGTTAATTGTGTTTGCGAACGAATACACCGACTCTGCAAAGCCCATATTCCATTGCATTGCCACTTCAAGACTCATGCCTTCTTTGTCGTCTTCGGCTTCAAATTCGATGACGCCACCGTGTGCAGCCGACTTGGACTGATTCAGGTGGCGAACGAAATCAGCAATGCCTCCTTGGTAGGAGTATTTGACCGAACGAGCACCTGGCTCGCCACCATCGGAATCTGGATCAAAACCAATAACACGCTCTGTTGCGCGCTCGTCAGTAAGTGACAGATTGAGTCCACGGTTAAGAAAAGCCATTTCTTGGAATCTGCGCGACAACGTGTCGAAGTCAAAGAGGGTGGTTTCGAAAATGTCTTCGTCTGCCCAAAATGTCACTTGGGTTCCGGTTTCATCGGAGGCCTCGCCCTTTGCCAGCGGCGCCATAGGGACTCCGTAGGCATAACTTTGGGTCCACACATGACCTTCGCGGCGCACTTCAACGTCTACCCGGGTTGAGAGCGCGTTGACGACCGATACACCTACGCCATGTAGACCGCCTGAGACCGCATATCCGCCGCCGCCGAACTTTCCACCTGCGTGCAGAACGGTCAGGACCACTTCTACGGCTGGCTTTCCTTCTGAGGGGACGATGTCTACGGGTATGCCACGGCCGTTGTCGCGAACCCGAACTCCGCCATCTGCCAAAATTGTGACGTCAATGTCGGTGCAATATCCAGCCAAAGCTTCGTCGACTGAGTTGTCTACAACTTCGTAAACCAGGTGGTGTAAACCGCGTTCGCCAGTAGATCCGATGTACATTCCGGGACGCTTACGAACTGCGTCAAGGCCTTCTAAAACTTGAATTGCACTGGCGTCATAAGACACGTGACATAGGCCTTTCGAACAGGTAATAAATTGCCGCAAAAACCTTATGAAATAAGGATATTTTTGCCACTTGAAACTGCTTTCATCCTATCTCATTTGGTGGCAAATAAGTACCTCTGTGGACTACCCGTATGTGTCTCGCGGACCCCGTCCTTTTACGCTTCGTAACCCATGTTTCCAGCTCGGTGCGGTCGGTCCATTGACCACAATTTCAGACACTCGACCGAACCCAATTGACTCATCTAAGTGGGTTTGGACGGAAGGTAGAAGGTAGCGGATCTGGGTTGCCCACGCAGTTGAATCTGCTCTCAAAACGAGCACGCCAGATTGACCGCTGGCATCAAGAACAAAAGTTTCGATTGTCACGTGAACGGCCACCTCGGTGCCAACGATGGTTGGCCACCCTGCGTGTAATTGGCCGGTGGCCACACTGAGGTCCCAGCCACGATTCACGATCAATCGATCAATTGCGCCACCAAGCAGGGCTGGATCGCGCTCATCTGGGCCTGAACCACTCCTTATGTCTTCGCTAACGGCTTGCCAAGCACGCTGAAATGGTTTGGGATTGGTCGCGGTGCGGGCTCGCGCTCGGGTCAGTAGCGAACGCAGAAACTCTTGTTGGTTGGCGTTAAGCATGGCAACTAATCTTCCAACACAAACGTGCGGTCCAGCAGGCTCTCGGGCACGTCTTCTGCGACCGCTGCCGTAATGATTGTTTGCTCAACGCCAGTGACTGCACTTACTAAACGGTTCCTGCGACTCACATCAAGCTCAGCAAAAACATCGTCTAGTAACAAAATGGGGTCGTCTTCAAATTGGCGCAAAACGTTGAAAGTTGCGAGACGAAGTGCAAGCGCAACAGACCACGATTGTCCATGCGATGCATAACCTTTAGCTGGTATCTCACTTAACCGAATGTCGAGATCGTCACGATGTGGGCCAACAAGTGTTACTCCACGTTCTAGTTCATCGCGAAGTCGTGCGTGTAGGGCATACCTCAGTTGCTCGCCGATGTCGGACAGTTCCCGAGTTCCGTCTGTTAGCCACTTGGTGTGATAACTCACGTGTAGCGGCTCGGTGCTTGCGCTAATCATTTCCCCGTGTTGTGTGATCCATGGGCTCAATTCGTCGAGTGCAATAAGTCGTGCGTGCACTAACGCGGCTGCGTGTTCCACATATTGTTCATCCCACACGTCTAGTGTGTCTCGAGCAGTTTGATTAAGTGGTCTACGTCCCGCCGACTTAAGTAAGGCGTTGCGTTGACGCAACACTTTGTCGAAGTCTTGTCTTATGCCAGACACCCGCGGACCTCGTTGAGTTGCAAAGTCATCTAAATATTTTCTGCGTGCACCAGGATCACCGGACACAAGTTGTAAATCTTCGGGGGCAAACACGACGGTATGCATCAGACCCAAGATGTCGCGGGGCTTTGCTAACACAGTTCCGTTGAGTGTCACGCGATTAGTTTTTTGATCATTGATATCAATTGAGACAGTTGCGCTTCGGTCTTGTTTATGTACTACAGCGCTGATAGTCGCACTCGAGAAACCCATTTGAAGCAGCGGTGCATCTTGTGAGACTCGGTGGCTTCCCAACACTGCGAAGTAGTTAATTGCTTCAATAATGTTGGTTTTACCGCGGCCGTTTCGCCCAATAATTGTTGTGCTACCTGGTTCGAAATCTAACGAAAAAGACTCATGATTTCGGAAGTTTTTCAGCGTAATCGTGCGGATACGCATCTTACGGCTGACGGATTGGCATCAATAAATATTTAAAGCTGTCGTATGCAGCAGCATCTACTTCTTTTGCACCGGTAATAACCGCAGGTCGGATTGCTGTGGTCATAGAAATCACGGCAGTAGGTGCATCAATTGCACCCAGACCATCAAGTAAGAAATGGTAATTGAACGCCATCGTGATGTCATCGCCAGCAAGTGAGCATTCAACATATTCGCGAGCTTCAGCAATTTCACCGTTACCGCCGCCGCCACTGATTGCGGCTTCACCGTTAGTGAAGTGGATGCGTACTGGGATGTCACGATCAAGAACTAGCGAGACACGTTTTACTGCTTCGATTAATTGCGCTGTATTAATTTGCGCGACACTCGATGATTCACTCGGTAACAATGTTTGATAAGGAGGGAAGTTAGCTGCAAGCAATCTACTTGTTGTTTGACGGCCTTCACCTTCGATTCCAATTAAGCCTTCGGTTGTCGATGTGAATGCCAAACCGATTGATGCACTGTGCGCTAACGCTTTAGAGGTGTCAGATAAAAATTTTGCTGGAACTAAGGCATGAGTTGTTAGTGAAGGCGACGCTGGCGACCATTCAAATTCGCGAACTGCAAGTCGGTAGCGATCTGTTGCTGCCAATGTCATCGTGGAACCGTCGATGTCAATCTTTACACCTGTGAATGGCGGCATAGTTTCGTCTCGAGACGATGCAACAACAACCTGAGCGATTGCTGCCGCAAAATCAGAACCAGTAACTGTTCCGCTAATGTCCGGCATTGTTGGAAGCGGTGGGTAGTCCGCAACCGGCATCGTAGGGATGCTAAACGATGAACGACCACACGTGATGTGAGCTCGAGAACCTTCAATACGAAACTCAATAGCAGCCGAAGGTAGTGAACGAGTGATGTCGGCCAACAAGCGACCTGGGATGAGGACGGTTCCAATTTCAGCAACGTCGGCAGTGATGTTAGCTCGAGCACTTACATCGGCATCGCTACCTGAAAACGTGAGTCCTGACTTATCAGCGACTAAATGTAAACCAGTGAGAAGAGGCTGCGTGGACTTACTCGGTAGCGTCCGGGACGCCCACACTACGGCGTCGGCCATGACATCTCGATCAACCCGGAACTTCACGGTTCAACACACCCTCTAGTTAATATCGCTTATCTATTTATGAGCCTTAATAGTGCCACGACCTACTGTTGCTGCGTAGGGCAGTATGCACATTTAAGCCAAGTATTTGGCTTTATTAACCCAACAGCCAACTTATCCACCACTACTGACGAACCAAAGGAAATTATGATCAGCGGAATATATCTTTAGTCGTAGTAGTAGCGCCTGTGGATTCTGTGCAGAAACCCAATTGTCCTGATAAAACTCTAGAAATCACTCACACTCTCCTGTGGATAAAAATCCGAATTTACAGAAGCTTGTGCAGAAAACCTAAGTTATCCACAACTGTCCACAGATTCTTGTGGATATCAATACTTTTCCCACAAAGTACCCACATTTACTGCGAAATGTCTCAACAAAGGATTTAGTTTTCAACACACTTATCCACAGCATGGGGAGAAGTTACTCAAGATGCGGTTGTGACTACACGCGATTGCGTGAAAATACCCGCACTCACTTCAAGCCAGGTCCCGAACGCAGAGACCTCGAGATTCACCTAGAAATCAACTGAAGCCTTAACCGTCTTAACCTTGCCGAGACTGAGATTTAATTCGAGCCGTAAGGTCACTGACTTGGTTATACAAACTTCGTCGTTCGGCAATGAGCTGGCGAACTTTACGATCAGCGTGCATAACAGTTGTGTGGTCACGGCCACCAAATTGCTGGCCGATTTTAGGTAGCGATAAGTCTGTGAGTTCGCGGCAGAGGTACATCGCAATTTGTCGGGCGGTCACCAAAACTCGGGACCGGCTAGCACCAGTGAGATCATCCATCGTGACGCCAAAATAATTGGCAGTCTGAGCCATGATGACGCCGGCGGAAATTTCTGGACCAGCTGCATCAGTAACGAGATCTTTGAGAACAATCTCAGCCAAGCCCAAGTCAACGGGCGAGCGATTCAAACTGGCGAAAGCTGTCACACGAATGAGTGCACCTTCGAGTTCGCGAATGTTCGTGGACATTTTTGAAGCGATAAATTCCAAGACATCAGCGGGCGCAGTCAAACGCTCTTGCGCGCTCTTCTTTCGCAAAATTGCAATGCGGGTTTCTAAGTCAGGTGGCTGAACATCCGTAATCAAACCCCACTCAAAACGAGACCTCATGCGTTCTTCGAAGTCTTGTAGCTGTTTAGGCGGCATGTCGGAGGTAATCACGATCTGCTTGTTCGCGTTGTGCAACGTGTTAAAAGTATGGAAGAACTCTTCTTGGGTCTGGACCTTTCCGGACAGGAACTGAATGTCGTCAACAAGCAACACATCAACATCGCGGTAACGGCGCTGGAATTCTTTTGCCTTATCGTCACGGATTGAGTTGATGAATTCGTTTGTAAATTCTTCACTGCTGACGTAACGCACTTTTGTTCCGGCATACAACGTGCGGGTGTAGTGGCCCACCGCATGTAGCAAGTGAGTTTTGCCAAGTCCTGATTCCCCGTAAATAAATAACGGGTTGTAAGCCTTAGCCGGCTGTTCAGCTACAGCGCGAGCAGCAGCGTGGGCAAATCTATTTGATGCGCCAGGCACGAAAGTGTCGAAGGTGTACTTGGGATTGAGTCGGCTACCTTCTTCGGATGTTCGTGGAGCAGGAGCGGGACCGCGACTAGCGATCGGTGGTAGAGCAGGGTTAGGCACCGAGTTGACGTCGCGTGACTCAATGTCGGCGTACGTTGCGTCCGCCATTTCATCGGTAGCTTCATCGTCAAGGTCAGGCGCAATGGATTCATCAATGGTGACAGCCAGGCGCATTTCGCGACCAACTATTGAACTCAATGCATCACATAAAATTGGTGCCAACCGGGTTTCGAGAACATCTTTTGTGAAGTCATTTGGCGCAGCAATGAGCGCCGTGTCGCCAACAATTCCGAGTGGTTTTGTGAGGTTAACGAAAGCACGTTGCTGAGCGGTCATAAGCCCAGAGCTCAGGGACTCGAGGGTCTTGGCCCACACGACGTCTAGCGCTTGATCTTCCATAATGTCCTCTGATGTTTTCCACAGGTTGGACTTTGGAGACTACGGCCTGTGGATAGTGTCTGGCAAGCGGTTATCCACAACAAGTTCGCCGATTCGCTGAGTTTGACCGAATACCTCAAATGACCGTATCTTTGGAAGTCGTAAGCGGTCTACCGTCGAATGTCCACGTCCAAGCGTGGATGTCCAATGGCTTACCGAATCGCCAAACTTCCTTCAAAGAGAGTGTTCACATGTCAAAGCGCACCTTCCAGCCGAATAACCGTCGTCGTGCGAAGACCCACGGTTTTCGTGAGCGCATGAGCACCCGTGCAGGTCGAGGCATACTTTCGGCTCGTCGTGCCAAGGGTCGTTCAAAACTTTCGGCTTAAGTTCGCATGCTGCCGGCCGAGTTTCGGCTAAGGAAATCTGCGGACATTACTGCCACTCTTCGAGCAGGCCGCCGGTTCGCAAGCCGATTGCTGGTATTACATGTTGACCGGGGTCCGGATGCTCAAACCAGATTTGCTTTTGCAGTGGGGAAAAACGTGGGTAACTCAGTAGCACGACATCGTGTCACCCGCCAGCTACGTCATCTGACTGCACAATCTGCCGAACAATTCCCAGCCGGATCTCGTGTCGTTGTGCGAGCACTTCCGTTATGCCAAGACGCTTCATTTGCCGAGTTAAGTGAATCTTTTGGCGCAGCCGTGGCTAAGGTAATTGCATCATGAGCGCATTAACCCAGTTATGGAACCGGACCATTGGTGCTCTTTTAGTGTGGGTCCTTGTTGGTGTCATTCGGGCGTATCAGATGACGATTAGTCCGCTGCTTGGTCCCGTATGTCGGTACTACCCGTCTTGTTCGCATTATGGATTGCAAGCTGTCCGAGTGCATGGTGCTGCAAAAGGAAGTGCGCTGACAGTGTGGCGCCTACTGCGTTGTAATCCCTGGGCAGCCGGGGGCATAGATAATGTTCCGGTGCGCGGACAATGGCGCACCTCAGATGTAATTGAACGTTCAACTATCTTTCAGAGTCAGGAAGTTGCCTAAATGAACCCGTTGTCCTGGATAGAAAAAGCAGTCTCGTGGGTGCTCATCACTTTCCACTCACTGCTGTCGAACACATTTGCACCGGATAGTGGCTGGGCCTGGGGTCTTGCGATTGTTGGACTTGTTATCTTGATCCGATTGCTGCTGGTGCCACTGTTTGTTAAGCAAATTAAGAGCCAGCGCAACATGCAGCTCATTCAGCCGCAAGTTAAGGAAATCCAGAAAAAGTACGCCGGCGATCGGGAACGTCAATCCCAAGAATTGATGAAGCTTTACAAGGACACAGGAACTAACCCGCTGTCGTCATGTTTCCCACTTCTTGCCCAGGCCCCAATTTTCTATTCGCTATTCCACGTGCTGCAAGGAATTGCGCAAAGCAAGCCTTACGGCCTAATGACCGACGCCCTTGTTAAGCAGGCGCAAGACGCGAAAATTTTAGGTGCGCCGATTTCAGGAACCTTTACGCATCGCGCCGAGACAGTTAGCCCAACATCAACAATGTGGGTCACGCTCGTCATGATCGTTCTGATGGTGGGCACGACTTTCCTCACACAGCGCCAAATGATTGTTAAGAACTCTGCTTCCGACAATCCGATGGTGCAACAGCAAAAAATCTTGCTGTACGTTTTCCCATTCATTTTCCTTATCTCAGGTGTTAACTTCCCTATCGGTGTTTTGCTGTACTGGTGTGTATCCAACCTCTGGACTATGGGCCAGCAGTTTTATGTAATCCGTAATAGCCCTCAACCGGGCACCCCAGCTTTTGCTGCGCTGGAGGCACGCCAAAAAGCGAAACTGGCCAAGCTTGGCGACACCCAAAGTGAAGAAACTGAGCAGGAGTCACAAGAACGCCTGACCCGAAACCAGCCTAAGAAAAAGCCGAAAAAGAAGCGCTAATACGTTTCACGTGAAACCTCCCTACAACAACATTGAAAAAGGACTGAACTATGTCTGATCGACTTTCCGAACTAGAACGCGAAGGCGACATTGCCGCCGATTACCTTGAAGGCTTACTCGACATTGCCGACCTAGATGGCGACATCGAAATGGCTGTCGAAAATGACCGAGCACTTGTAAGCATTGTCGGCGCCGACCTCAACATGCTTGTTGGCGCCAAAGGCGAAGTGCTTGACGCGCTACAAGAACTGACTCGCTTAGCGGTGACCCGCGAAGCAGGTGAGCGCTCGCGTCTTATGCTCGATATTTCTGGACACCGGTCCAAGGCAAAAGAGCGCTTGTCAGCCATTGGTAAAGAAGCGGCCGAAAAGGCGTTGGCCACAGGTGAACCAGTTGAACTTAAGGCCATGACTGCCTTTGAACGCAAAGTCGTACATGATGCAGTTGCAGCAGCAGGAGCTTCCAGTGTGTCCAAGGGCGAAGAGCCAAATCGTCGGATTGTGGTTCAGCCAACTCAATAACTAGGCAGAGAAAAATTCGTCATGTTTCACATGAAACATGACTCAACAGAAGGGTGGTGTTTCACGTGAAACATCACCCTTTGTTGTTGGTTTATCCAGAAGCTGAAGCCACGCTCACTGAATATGTCCGCTGGTTATCGACAGCAGGAATTGAACGCGGATTGATGGGGCCACGCGAAGCCGATCGGATGTGGGAACGACACATCGCAAATTGCGCGGCTGTGGCTGACCTCATCCCACAAGGCGATTCAGTGTGTGACGTGGGTAGCGGGGCTGGCCTGCCGGGTTTAGTTTTGGCGATTGTGCGACCCGATCTCAAGGTGACCTTAATCGAGCCCTTGCAGCGGCGATGCGACTTTTTAAATGAAGTGATTGCTGACCTTGATCTTCCGGTGAAAGTTTTACGCGGCCGAGCGCAGGAATTTAAGGGCCACACTTTCAAGACAGTGACATCTCGCGCCGTGGCTCCGTTAGGAAAATTGCTCACCTGGTGCGCGCCACTTACGAGTCAGGGTGGACAAATTGTCGCCATGAAAGGTTCGTCTGCCCTGCAAGAAATACAGGATGCCAGTGCTGAAATCGGTCACCGCAGCGTCGATATCGTTGAGTGCGGCACGGCCTTTGTTGAGCCACCGACCACAGTTGTCAGGGTGCATTTCTAGAATCGGGCACTTCGGCATACGATTTAGTCACCCACAACACACAACTGAGGTAACTTCCCATGACCTTTGACGACGAAGACACTCCGCTCGCGCATGCGGCGGCCGCCGCCGTGTATGTACGGACTAGTCTCAAAGGCACATTTCCCGCACCTCAAAATACCCGCGTCCTGACTATTGCCAACCAAAAAGGCGGCGTGGGTAAGACAACAACGGCTGTCAACATTGCGGCATCCATGGCTCTTGGTGGACTCAAAGTGCTAGTTATTGATCTTGATCCGCAGGGAAATGCGTCCACTGCTTTTGGCGTGGACCATCAAGAAGATGCCACGGGCACATATGACGTTTTAGTTGATAAAGAACCAATCGCAGACATGATGGTGCTGGCGCCTGGATATGAGTCGTTGTGGTGTTTGCCGGCTTCGCTTGATCTAGCTGGCGCGGACATTGAGCTCATCACCCAGGTGACCGAAGACGAGCGAGCATTTCGCCTAAAAATGGCGCTAGACATTTTCCTGTCTGAATACGACATGGATTATGTGTTTGTAGATTGTCCACCGAGTTTAGGCATGTTAACAATTAACGCGCTGGCAGCCGTCTCGGAAGTGTTGATTCCAATCCAATGTGAGTTCTACGCCCTTGAAGGTGTTCAGCAACTATTGCGCACTATTGAGTTTGCCCAGGAACGACTAAACCCAGATCTTGCTGTGAGCACTATTTTGCTCACGATGTACAACGGGTCCACAAACTTATCGACGCAGGTAGCAGATTCGGTCCGGGAATACTTTGGCGACAAAGTTCTCACAACCGCAATTCCTCGTTCAACATACGTGGCCGAAGCACCGTCATTTGGTCAGTCAGTGATGACCTACGACCCAGGGTCTACTGGCGCGGTGGCATATTTAGCAGCAGCTCGCGAAATCGCGAATCGGGGGTAGGAGAAAACCATGGCAAAACGACAAGGATTAGGCAAAGGCCTCGATGCTTTGATGCCGACTGTTTCACGTGGAACATCGACAGGAGCTAAGCCAGCTAAGAAAACTGCAGCAACGCCGCCAGCGAAAGCCGCAGCAAAACCGCCAGCACGCAAAACCACCGGCACAATTGCTCCGGGCGTAGCCAGGATTGCAACGAGCAGCCCAATGGAAGTCGCGGGCCTAACTTTGGTGGAATTGCCAGTCAAGAGCATCTCACCAAACCCAAATCAGCCCCGAACTGTTTTTGATGAAGAGGCATTAGCGGAACTCGTATTTTCCATTAAAGAAGTGGGATTGCTGCAACCCATCGTTGTGCGTAAGTCAGGGTCGGGCTACGAACTCATCGCCGGAGAGCGACGACTACGTGCCTCCAAGCAAGCTGGCTTAAAAACAATCCCAGCCCTGATTCGAGACACGGCCGATGATGCCATGCTTCGTGATGCGTTACTCGAGAATCTGCACCGTTCGCAATTAACCGCACTCGAAGAAGCATCGGCATATCAGCAACTTTTGGCAGATTTTGGGTGCACCCAGGATCAACTTGCCACCAGACTCGGACGCTCACGTCCGCAAATCACAAACACTCTGCGTTTGCTGAACCTGCCTCCGGCTGTTCAGCGCCGGGTTGCTGCGGGGGTAATTTCAGCCGGTCATGCTCGCGCACTTTTAGGCTTGGCAGATTCAGCAGACATCGAAAAGCTTGCCTCCCGCATTGTTGCCGAAGGTCTCTCGGTTCGCACCGTGGAAGAAATTGTCTCCTTAGGTGCTGGCGGAAAAACTAAATCAGCAAAGCCCTCGAAGAAAACTGCGGGAACAATCAGCGCACCTGGATTAACTGACTTAGGCAATCGCATGTCGGAACGTCTAGACACTCGCGTTACCGTTGCGCTGGGTCGAAGCAAAGGCAAAGTTGTTATTGAATTTGCCACACTAGAAGACCTACGCAGAATTGTAGAAGTCATTGATCCGCCAAAGCGTGATGTTTTCGGCGACAGGCTGAGTTAAGAGATACCCACAAGTTGTCCACCTGTGGGCAAGTAGTTCATACTCCGTTAATGTGACTCACGTCTCATTGGGTATTAACCAATCCGTGGCGCCAAAATCCGAGTGATTGCAGAAGCTATTGCGCCAGCAATGTGGTCGCGGGTATCTTCGCGAGCGAGAAGTTCACAGTCTTGCGGGTTAGACACATAACCTAATTCGATGCGCACCGCAGGCATCCGCGTCATGCGCAGCAGGTCCCAAGTTTTCGCGTGAGTGCGGCAATCTAACAACTCAGTATGAGCGCAAACTTCTTCCTGAATGATTTCCGCTAAACGCATACCAGTTGCAGATCGAGAAAAAGCATGACCAAAGAAATAAGTCGAAACACCATGAGCGCGTTCAGATGAACTTGCATCACACCGAAGTGAAATAACAAAATCAATTTTTTGATCATTTGCTAAATCTGCGCGAGCTCGCTCATCACCGGAATGATTACGACCCGATCGAGTCAGAACTGCAAGTGATCCCATAGCCATCAAACGTCCTTCAAGTCGATTCGCTATGTCCCAACACACGTCCGCTTCGCTGAGGTTGGTGCCGAGGAGCAAACGTTTGTCATCGCTGGGATCAATCAAAATCGATACGGAATCAATAGAGGGTCCGCGTGATGAAGCATCCCACGAAGCCAGTTCACGCAAGTGCGCTTGATTTCCACCAGCCACTGTTCGAGCCAGTCGCATGAGGGATCGAAAAACTTCTGGACCCGCAATGCCGTCAACAGCGATTCCCACATTGCGCTGAAATTCACGAACGGCCGAGTCTGTAATGCGGCCGAAAACTCCGTCTACTCGATCTAGCGTGAAACCGAGCTCCAACAATCTTTGTTGTAATTGAGCAACATCTTCACCGTGAATCATGTGCCCAGGCGTATAGGTCAGTACTCGATCACCAAGTGACCACCGAGACTCTTCAAGTCGACGCAAAGTTTGTGGCCCGACTGTGCCATCAACAGTCAGGCCTCGACTTTGCTGGAACTCACGAAGCGAAGATTCCAACTCGTCATCAAATATGTCGTGGGACGTGCTGCTACCACTTGACATCAACCCAAGTTGAATTAAGCGATCTCGAACCTCAGTCACACCAGGTCCAGTATCGCCGTGCCTAAGGATCACGGCAGGCATTAGGTCTTAGATGTACTCAGACAACAGACCTAGCAAAGCCGCTTTTGGCTTCGCACCGATGATTTGCTGAACCAGATCACCGTTCTGGTACACGTTGAGCGCAGGAATGGATGTGATGCCGTAATTGGCAGCAAGTCCTGGGTTTTCGTCAACATTGACCTTCACAATTGTGAGCTTGTCGCCGTGCTCGGCTGCGATTTCATCCAAAATCGGAGCAACTTGCTTACATGGACCACACCATTCGGCCCAGAAATCAACAAGAACTGGCTTGGTGCTTTCGAGTACGACGCTTTGGAAGTCGGCCTGTGACACATTAACTGCTGAACTCATGGTTTCCCCATTTCATAGTCGTACGTTTTCGCTTGCTATTGACAAGCATAAAACGTATCGGGTCTTGTTGATTAATGCCGTGCGGCGAGAAACCGCTCAGCATCTAAGGCTGCCGAACATCCTGAGCCGGCGGCCGTGATCGCTTGACGATACGTATGGTCAACTAAGTCACCGCACGCAAAAACGCCCGAAACATTTGTCGTTGTTGAGCCCGCTTGGGTCAGGACATATCCCTGTTCGTCGAGTTCCACAACTCCTTTAATGAGCTCCGAGCGAGGATCGTGACCGATAGCAACAAACAATCCCGTGACATCGAGTTGGCGCAATTCACCAGACGAGGTGTCTCGCAGTGTTATGCTTTCAAGTTTCTTGTCACCGAGCAATTCGGCAACTTCACTATTCCAGGCAAACTTAATTTTTGGATCATTGTGCGCACGATCAGCCATGATTTTGCTCGCGCGAAGTTCATCGCGGCGATGAATCAAGGTCACGCTTCGCGCGAAGCGTGTCAGAAAAGTCGCTTCTTCAATCGCGGAATCGCCGCCACCTACAACAGCGATGTCCTGATCACGGAAAAAGAAACCATCGCAAGTAGCGCACCATGACACACCGTGTCCGGACAGCGCAGTTTCATTCGGTAAACCTAGCTGGCGGTAACTTGAACCCATTGCCAAAATCACGCTGTGCGCTTCGTAACTGCGACCCGATCCGTCAACCACAGTTTTAATGTCTGAGGTCAGATCCATTGACACGATGTCATCGGTAATGAGCTCGGCATCAAATCGTTCGGCCTGCTTACGCATGTTCTCCATCAAACTCGGACCCATAATGCCTTCAGGAAATCCTGGAAAATTCTCGACTTCAGTCGTGTTCATGAGTGCGCCACCGGATGTCACAGCACCTTCAAAAACTAGAGGCTTAAGCTGTGCACGGGCTGCATAAATAGTTGCTGTGTATCCTGCGGGTCCAGAACCAACAATGATGACTTCGCGTGGCGACATGTGAATTCCTCAGGATAAAAAACGGCTTAAGTGAAGTTTACGTTCAACGAGTCTCGACTTAGTTGTCGGAGCCACTTGGCAGTACGTAACTACTTCAACCGCACTTCGACTTCGGCTATTCCCCCTTGCCAACTTCCGTTGGACGCTTGAGGAACCGAAGTGATCCATACCAACACATAGCGACCAGATTTTGCGCTGGTCGCTTCGATAGTTGCCTTATCGCCTGCGGATGACACACTTCCTATAGGCGATTCAGTCGCTGTATCGGGTGCCGAACTGTCTGAGACAAACACGGTGGCTGAGTTTCCAGGTTGAGCAAAATCAATAGTCACAGTGCTCACTGCGCGCGAGCTACCTAAGTCCAGAAGCAAACCAACGCCCGGCTTTCCGGCAAGGTTGTTTTGTCTATATTGGACCGTCGGCCAAGCAGTGCTGAGGTTTCCATCAATAGCTAACTTGGTTTTGTCTGGGTTTTCGGTCTGGTCACCAAATGGGTCGTAGTCGGTTGCGGCCACAATTGTGGCAAGCTCGGACACCGGCGAACTAGTCGGAAGCACGCTTATGACCGGAAACGGGTTCACCACAATTGCATTAGGTACGTCGCCTTGCTGGAAGTTGCGAGTCAAAAGTTGCCAACCAACCCAACCAAAAATCAAAACGGAAACCATGGCAAGCGAAGTCGCTCTTACGCGATGCGACTTGGTTTCCGAAGATCCATGCCAGGCAATGGAGTGTGCAGACAGACGAGTTATTGCGGAAGAATCGGCATCCGGAGTATCCACCGTGCCAATACTGAGCCCATTAATTGCCTCGTGCATCGTAATAAAGTCACCATTTTGGGTCTGGCGGTAGAACCTATCTATGCCAGAGGAAATACCTCCAACGACCATACTGGGAACAGCGTCCGCATTTCGCAATCCTGAATCAGGAACGCCATCTTGACTTCCGTGTGGCCACGTTCCAGTGACCATGGCAAACAACAAGTTACCCAGGCCTTGGATGTCAACCTTCTTGCCGTCGACACTGTCTGCGCCCAGAATCGCACTTTCCACACCGAATCCGGTTAACCGAATTTCCTGCGAATCACCAAAAACAATGTTGTGCGGCCGCAACCGAGCGTGATAAACGCCTTGGTTATGTGCCTGTTCTAAGGTTCGAGCAATGGACATAGTGATGTGTAAGGCATCGCGCGGATCGAGGACTTCTTGCCCAAGAACCAAACGTTGATCCAAGCTTTGACCTTCAACCCATTCAACAACAACGCCAAGAAAGGTGTCCGTCGGCGAGATGTGTGACATGCCTTGAATGACGCCATTTTCAATAACATCGATAACAGTGACGACGTGACGATCGTCAATACCAGATACGCCTAACGCAGCCTGTCTAAAAGTTTCGGCTCGAGAATCCGTGGAAGGCAGCAAGTAGACACCAACCCAACGCTTGAGGACATCGTCCATGGCGCGCCACATAGGGATTCCAACAACGGATGTTACTTGCACATCTAAGGCATAGCGTTGCGCAAAAATTCTTCCCCCATGTTCCATAACGGTAAGACTACCAACCTACGTACGTTTAATGAGTTTGCTGAGGTCAAGGACTTCTCGGACATGCATCGCACGCGCAAGCAGGATGTACACGCCGAGGAATACTGCTGCCGTCGCAAGCACGTCGATAATTGTGAGCCCAAAGGACAACGAACCGAGGGCTAATTTAAATGCAAGGTGCGACAAGGTACTGACAATCGCAGCTATGCACGACGCCAACAACACCTGAACAAGGTGTCGCATGATGACCCGTGATGATAGAGCACCAAAGCGTGCACTTACTCGACCCCAAGTTACAAAAGCTGTAATTGTGTAGGCCAAAGAATATCCAAGCGCAAGCACAGCAACCTTAAGATCCTGATTCACGAAATGAAAAGCGGTTGCACCGATTCCAATGTGCAGAATGTTAAAGCCCAAGTTAATTAAGAACGGTGTGCGGGTATTTTCTTGTGCGTAGTAACTGCGGAGGAGCACATAAAAAATCGAAAATGCAGGTAAGCCCAACGCAAACATCGAGGCTACGAGCCCGACTGATAAACCTTGCGACTGAGACGATGCACCATGTCCGTACAAAATAAATCCGAGGCGTGGACCAGCAATAAATAAAAACAACGCACACGGAACAATCAGTGCAATAACTAATCGCACCGAACTTAACATTTCGTTTCCGAATGTATCGAGATCGCCATCGTGTGACTGCCGGCTGAGTCGGGGCAAAAGTGATGTGATCAGTGAAACAGTGATGATGGAATGCGGCAACATCATCATGAGTTGGGCTTTTTGATATGACGTGAATCCAGTCGCGACCTGCCCGGTCTGTGCCGCGACCACATTCGCATACGTCGTCAGATTTGAAATAATCAAAAAACTAATTTGGTTAACCAGTACGAAACCGATGGTCCAAGAAGCAAGCGTTCGCACCTGCCCTAAACCTGAATTTCTAAAATCGAAACGAGGTTTGTACGAGTAGCCACTTCGCACCATGGTCGGAATCAGAATGGCCGCTTGAACAACGACACCAGCCGTTGTACCTGCACCGAGAAGCGTTAATTGTGACGAGGTAACCGACGCCGTAGTTGGAGCAGCTTGTGTTTCCCACATGAAAACAACGGCAGTAGCGATGACAACTACGTTGTTAATGATTGGCGCGAACATCGGCACAATGAAAACATCACGCGAGTTCAAAACTTGCGAAACGACGGTGTAAATCCCATAGAAGAAAATTTGGGGAAGGCACCACAGTGCGAACACCGTAGCGACGCGATGATCTGTTGCGGTCCACGATGACGTTGCATACATCTTGATGATGAAACTGGCGGTGAGAATCGACAAAGCCACAATCCCAATGAGCACGAGGCCAATTAATGTAAGCAACCGATCTGTAAATTGCTTGCCTCCATCGGAGTCATCCTGCATGTGTCGCACGAGAGCTGGAATGAACACAGCATTGATAGCACCACCGGCAATCAGAATGTAAATGATGTTAGGTATGGAATTGGCGACTGAGTAAGTATCAGAAAAAACGCTTGTACCAATTGCTGCAATTAAGGCAATGTCACGAATAATTCCAGTCAAGCGGCTTGTCAACGTTCCAAGTGCCATGCCCGAGGTGTTGCCCACGAAAGAACTCATTGGCTAATCACCTTCCTGTGACCGACGCTTTCTCCAGGTATTCCCAGCAAGTAAGAGAAGGAGACCGAATGCGCCCCATACAAGGTTACGGGCGAACGTTTGATATGCCGTGGAGGTAATGGTTATGGCGACCGCTTTACCAAACGGCAAACCTGACGTAGTGATGAGAGTTGCGACCGCTGGTACTGATCCAACGCCAGGCACTTCAATCGGAACTGTAATTGTCTGACGTTTTCCGGCTGCAATCGTGACAATAGCCGACAGGTCGCTAGACAGTCGAGTGGGATTGCGCCCGCTGATGAGAACTGCCACCGATGCGTCATGTTGTGAGTCGTTAACAATTGTGATCGGAATGTCGGCACGAGATCCACTCAAGCTGACTCGATCTGAGGTCTCAATATAAATTGATTGGGCTAGTGACGTCGCGGTAGCGACATGTTGTCGTAGGTAACTTACAGCGCGAGCGTCATCGCTCCACAAATCACTTTGTGCTACAAATGCCGCGTCTTGAAATTGCTTCCCGATGGAAGTATCTGCGTAGACACTTGAGAGAGCCTTCCCTAAATTCACAACTCGGGCTAAAAGTGTGTTGAAAGTAGGAGAAAACTTTTTGCGAGTTCCGACAAGCTGTGCGTTGTTGTCGGATTCTGCGGGGCTACTCAATAGTGATGCTAAATCCGTCAGTGCAAACGATGATTCAGTTTCAAACTTATTGCGTAAATCTTCAGCAAGCTGTGGACTGATGCTCCAGAGTGCTGGCATAAGAACGAAAACGGTACGCGCGTTACTAGGTGACTCCGCCGTCATCATCGACATCTGACTGGTTATGCAGTGACTCAAAAGAAACGCAGAAGTAAATGTGAGATCGGTACATTGTGTAATCCCATCATCAGCAACTAGAACTGATGTGGAGTTGATCGTCGCTCGCCCACCGCTTGTCGCTAGCGAATTACCTTGCGTGACAAAGTTAGTGGTGACTACATGCAGCGAGGCAGGATTAGATAAGTCCGCTAGAGATCCTGCGTTGATCTGGTTATTACTAATCGGATAAAAGGTCAATCGATTCTCAATAGCTTGCTGGATAAATACCTTGGTATTGCTTGTGGCCATTCGATTTAAGTCGGCATGAGCGAATGGTAGATAGGCAGTATCTTCATGCTGAGTAATCCGTTGCGAAATTGATAGGGCGGCACCGGATTGATCGCTTCCCGAAAAAGTATCTAGCCACGACGTTAACTCAGGATCAACCAACCAAGACACGGAAGGTAACTGACTTGTCAGATTGTCTAGCCGTGACAACTCGGCAATCGCGTCACCAGTCACCGGGTCACCTGACGTCCGACGTGAGGATGTCGTTAATTGAATTGCGAAAGCGACTTGTGTGGGGTGTAACCCATCAAATGCAGCAAAGTCCGGCATGGTCACCAGTGTTTGTTCGGCTGAACCATGAAGTCTGGCACCGACACCGAACAATCCAAAAGTATTTGCAACAAAGACGTCATGTGGCACAAAACTTAATGACACAACTTTGGAAGCACCTGGACCAAGCGAAAATGTTGAACTGACAACTTCAGGATGGACAACTGCGACGGGACTGCGGGTTTGAGTTATGAGCTCCCATAAAGCGGTGCGCGTCGGCAAAGGCGCGGTGTTAATTAATTCCAAGTACTGAGAAGACATTGCAGTGCCAGACAAATTAGTGACACGTATTGACATGACAACTGGTTCACGGTGGGCAGTATCCGAATTTCCCGCACTACGTATCTGGGTTATTTCCAGTGAAACACTCTGAGTATTGATCGCATTTGCCTGACTTAGCCCACCGAAGGACAGTATTAATAGCAAGGCACTAGCACCGCAGAAACTTAAGATTGACCGCGGCTTCATATTTGTTAAGGATACTTGGGGTTTTCCAAGTGCTGCGCGTATTACATCTAGGCTAGAGCCCGAGATGAGCAACGAAATTACCCCCGAATTAATGGCAACCCAAGTTGTCACAGACGCAATCGCCAGCATGTCTGATGTGATGGCGTTGGGCCAGCTATTCGTTTCGCACGGGGAATCACTTGCTCTCGTGGGCGGTCCAATCAGAGACCTGTTGCTTAATCGCCCGATGCATGACTACGACTTCACAACAAGCGCAGTTCCAGAGCGCATTATTGCGATTGTTGAGCCCTGGGCCGACACGGTGTGGGATGTCGGAATTGAATTTGGAACTGTGGGTGTGCGCAAAGGCGATTTCCACGCAGAAATCACAACTTTCCGAGCCGAACAGTACGACGACGAGAGTCGCAAGCCTCATGTGTCTTTTGGAACCAATCTTGTTGATGACTTGGTTCGTCGCGACTTCACGATTAATTCCATGGCAGTGACGATTCCTAATCTTGAATTTGTTGATCCGTTTGGCGGAACTCACGATTTGATCAAGAAATTTATTCGCACACCTCGTGAAGCGGAACTTTCCTTTTCTGATGATCCATTGCGCATGATGCGGGCCGCACGTTTTGCAAGCCAGCTTGGTTTCACTCCTGTTGCAGACGTGGTTATTGCAGCGACAGACATGTCTAGCCGCATTTCAATTATTTCGGCGGAACGCATTCGTGACGAATTTTCTAAACTGCTTCTTGGTATGCACCCACGATTGGGTCTGGAATTTTTAGAAGGCACCGGATTATCTGAAATTGTTTTGCCTGAGTTACCCGCCTTGCAACTAGAAATAGATGAACATCACCGACATAAAGACGTGTACGAACACAGTGTCATTGTGCTCGAGCAGGCAATTGAACTTGAGCGCACCCACGAACCTACGTGCGAACCTGATCTCGTACTTCGGCTCGCTGCGCTACTTCATGACATTGGAAAACCCAAGACTCGACGATTCGAATCTGGAGGTGGTGTGAGTTTTCATCACCATGAAGTTGTGGGCGCCAAGATTGCTAAGAAACGACTGACACAACTTCGCTACTCAAATGATGTTATTGATGACGTCGTGAAACTCATTGAACTTCATTTGCGTTTTCATGGTTATGGTGATGGACAGTGGACGGATTCAGCAGTTCGCCGATACGTCCGAGATGCTGGCGATCAGCTAGCTCGCTTGCACAAACTCACGCGTGCTGATTGCACGACTCGCAATCAGAGACGTGCGATGCTCCTGGCTGCAACATACGATGACCTAGAAGATCGCATTTCGCAGTTGCTTGCGCAAGAGGAATTAAATTCGTTGCGTCCGGATTTAAATGGCCAAGAAATTATGGAGATTTTGGGTATTTCCCCAGGTCGTGATGTGGGTCGAGCATATGACTACATGATGAATGTTCGGTTAGATCGCGGACCACTCGAGCGCGATGCGGCAATTGAAATTCTGCAGGCGTGGTGGGCTAATCAGCGCTCAGCACGTGACGTGAACTAACTCGAGCACTGTAGGCAAAGGCGCTCGATACAAGAAGTGCCGTGGCCACCAGAACAACAGTTGGAATTGTGTGCTCGCGGATTCCACTCGTGAGGGCGTAAATCGAAATTCCGCTGACAACCGAAATGTTAATGACCATGTCAAAGATTGAGAACACTCTGCCACGATGCGCATCGCTAATATTTTGTTGAATTGACGTGTCAGCAGAGATCTTAAGTATCTGACCAGCAAACGCCATAACACTCGCGGTGACAAACGCCATGAGTTTATGTTGTGTTAACAGCGCCAATCCCGAAATTATTGCAGAACATGCTGTGACGAATATTGATGTCCCAATCAACTTGGTGTGACGCACTGTTCGAGTACCTGGGGAGTCACCGAGAAGTGACGCACTTAAGAGAGCTGCAATAACAGCACCCAGTGCAGCACTTCCAGCAGCAACACCAAAGTCCGTTACTGCCGCGTCCGGCTTATCAACGGAGTTCCAGAGATTGCGAGAAAGCAACAAGATGTGCACGGTTAATACACCGAAAGCAAATCGCTGGAACGCAACAGCCACCATGGCTTGTAACGACATGGTTGATGCACTCAACGCGCGATAGCCATCGCGAAGTCCAAAGAAGACCGTACTCAATGCATCACGTATGCGTCCATCGACATCGTGTGGACCAAGTAAGTTAGCGGGCGCAATACGCACACCCACACCACTTGCACTCAGCGCGAGCCCAGCAGCACACACAATCAGTGCTGCGTTCACTGTGTCGCTGTTACTTAATATTTTTTGCGTAGCTATCCCGAGTGCCGCAGATAAAGATGCAAAGGTAGTCCCCGCGGTTGGAAATAATGCGTTCGCAGTGACTAACTGGTCTCCATCTACCACGTGAGGAATAGACGCAGACAGAGCTGCTTGCACAAAACGATTAATACCAAGACTGACAAGCACCAGCACGGCCAATGTTGAATTTGCCGAGTGATGAGTGACAACAACGCTGATACAGATCATTGTGACTGCGCGGGCTATGTTCGCGCGGATCAGAATCCCTCGGCGAGACCAACGATCAATGAATATGCCAACGAAGGGACCTACGACCGAATACGGCACTAGCAGGATTGCAAAGGCTAGAGCGATTCGCTTGGGATCAGCCTCGCGTTGCGGCGAAAACAATACGAAAGTAGCGAGAGCTGTTTGCAGCAACCCGTCCCCGGCCTGCCCTAATACGCGAACCCCAAAAAGTCGACGGGAGTTTGGCGGTCTAAAAACCGAAAACATACTGATACCCGTGTTCGACACCATTTCACCTTACTGTCCAAAGGCGTAAACCCTTAAAAATCGGCACAAGTGCCTTAATCAGTCAGGAAACCGCATTACGGGGAAGAACACAGAGTTATCAAAAAGTTACCTAAACAAACACAAACAAAGAATTAAACGGAAATAATCGGAAATAATCTTGACCTTGGAGGTCGGCGCAATGTACGCACCCGAACGTTATCGCTCAATTGTTGAGCGCGTTGTGGGCAAAGGGCGTGCTTCAGTAAGTGATCTTGCCGATGACCTCGATGTCACACCGGAAACAATTCGCCGGGATTTGAGTTTTCTCGAGAGCCAAGGATTAGTTCGCCGAGTACATGGTGGTGCGGTTCCAGTTGGTCGTGTGATTTTGGAACCGTCCGTTGATTCCCGCAATGAAGTTTTTGTTGAAGAAAAGACTCGTATCGCCGCCGCAGCGCTAGCTGAGATCCCAATGGACGGCGCAATTGTGGTGGATGCGGGCACGACGACGTCACGCCTTCTCAACTTGATTACTGACGACTACAAATTGACTGTCATTACAAACTCAGTTGAACATGCCCTTGCTCTTGCTAATAAGCAAAACATCAGCACTTTGTTAGTTGGTGGGCGAGTAAGAAGTCGCACCTTGGCGTGCGTGGATCAGTGGGCAATAAGCATGTTGTCCGGCATTTACGCAGATGTCGCAATAATCGGCACAAATGGAATTAGCAGTCAACGAGGGCTCACAACACCCGACCCGGCGGAGGCAAGCGTTAAAAAGGCAATGCTTGCATCTGCTCGACGCAAAGTAGTACTCGCAGATCATTCAAAATTTGGCGATGATCATTTTGCGCAATTCGGAACACTTGCCGACATAGATGTCGTGATTACTGACAGCAGAACAGACTCCAATTTTGTCAGCGACATACGTTCACACAACATAGATGTGGTCATCGCATGATTGCAACAGTCACACTTAACCCCAGCATTGATCGACAACTCGTTCTCGATAATCTTGCAATCGGTGAAGTCAATCGTGCTTCGTTAGATCAGATTCACCCAGGTGGCAAAGGTGTAAATGTTTCACGTGCATTGTCGAGTTACGGAGTAGATACCTACGCAATTCTTGTCGGTGCTTCACTTGGTGGCAGATGGTTTGATGAAAAGCTCACCGAGTTGAACATCAATCATGAAGTTGTCATGACGACAGGAGTCACACGAAGTAATCTCACGATTGTGGAACGCAATGGTTCCGTGACGAAAATCAATGAGCAAGGCTTCCCAATCACAGACGAGATTCTTGATGAAGTTCGCAAGGCTTTAGCGAATTTAGATCTTAAAGATCAATGGGTCGTTTTCGCTGGCCGCCTAAATAACGGTGCCCCCACAGATACTTATTTGCATCTTGCACAATACGCCCGAAGTCTCGGAGCAAAAGTTGCCATTGATGCCAGTGATGTGGAGTTAAAGGACTCGCTATGGTCGGACGGACCTGACCTCATTAAGCCAAATCAGCATGAATTAGCCAGCATTGTGGGACGAGAGCTGAACACAATCAATGAAGTAGTAGATGCTGCGCGCGAAATTATTGCAACAGG
>CANFOW010000005.1 GCA_947448865.1 Actinomycetota bacterium | reverse complement strand
GAAGAGCATGGATTTAGTGACATAAAGATTTCCGTCAAACACCACGACCCGGTCATCATGGTTCAGGCGTACAGGTTGCTTGCTGCTCGTTGCGACTATCCACTTCACCTCGGTGTAACGGAAGCCGGCCCTACATTCCAAGGCACGATTAAGTCCGCTGTTGCGTTTGGCGCTTTGCTGTCGGAGGGCATCGGAGACACGATTCGTGTTTCGCTGTCAGCGCCTCCCGTTGAAGAAGTAAAAGTAGGCAATCAGATTCTTGAGTCTCTTAACTTGCGGGAACGCGGTCTAGAAATTGTGTCGTGTCCTTCATGTGGGCGTGCCCAAGTTGATGTGTACACATTGGCCGAACAGGTTACTGCTGGACTTGAAGGTCTTGAAGTTCCATTGCGTGTTGCTGTCATGGGATGTGTTGTTAATGGCCCTGGGGAAGCGCGCGAAGCAGATCTTGGTGTTGCTAGCGGAAATGGTAAGGGTCAAATTTTCGTTAAAGGCGAAGTCATCAAGACGGTGCCTGAACATCAAATTGTTGAAACTCTCATAGAAGAAGCTATGAAGTTAGCTGCCGCTATGGAAGAACAAGGCGATCCTGTCGTTACCGTGTCGTAGGTATGTCATACGACATTCGTGCGCTTGATGGGCGTCACATCACTCGATTGCTCGAGATGGTGCATGCCGAACCAATTAGAAATTGTTATGTAGCCTCGCGACTAGACGGACGTACAAAATCATTTCTGCGCAATTCTTACAGTGATGTGCTGGGTTATTTTGAAGATGGCATTCTCGTTAGCGCACTTTTGTGCGGAGCAAACGTAGTTCCCATTTGCTCAACTGCGGAATCTCGCGTCGCATTCACACAAGTACTCGCTCGACAAGGTCGACGGTGTTCTTCAATCGTGGGACCTGTTGACGAGGTACTCGACTTATGGACCACACTTGAGCCACATTGGGGCAAGGCGCGAGAGATTCGAAGAAATCAACCAGTGATGGCAATGTCCCAACGCTCGAAAGTGATTCCAGACGATCAGGTTCGATACTCAACTCCGGCAGATCTTGATGTGGTGCTGCCTGCCTGCATAGATATGTTCACCAACGAAGTAGGAATTTCGCCAGTCGCATTCGGCGCTGCGACGCTATATCGGAATCGAATCGCCGACATCATCGCGTCACGGCATTCCTTTGTTCGCATTGACAACGGAGTCGTTGTGTTCAAGGCCGAGATTGGCTCGGTGGGCGCTGGTGTTGCTCAGGTGCAAGGCGTATGGGTCAATCCGCAGTTTCGTGGGCAGGGTATTTCCGTTCCTGCAATGGCTGCTGTTACCAAATTTGTTCTCGATGACATCGCTGGCACAGCATCGTTATACGTCAATGACTTCAACACCGCCGCTTTGGCAACTTATCGAGCAACAGGCTACGAACAGGTAGACACGTTCGCGACCGTGCTGTTCTAGTTCAGCAAACATCTGTCGGTACGATAAAGCCACACCTACCAAGGAGTTTGCCCCGTGCTACGAATGTCGACGTTGTTCCTGCGCACTTTGCGTGAGGATCCCGCTGATGCAGAAGTTGCCAGCCACAAGTTGCTCGTCCGCGCCGGATATGTCCGTCGCATCGCACCGGGCATTTGGTCTTGGTTACCTCTGGGCTACCTGGTGTATCGCAATATTGAAAATATTGTGCGTGAAGAAATGGATGCAGCGGGCTTCCAGGAAGTCCACTTTCCAGCCTTACTGCCTCGAGAACCATATGAAAAAACTCATCGCTGGCAAGATTACGGTGACAATTTATTCCGCTTGCAGGACCGTAAAAAAGCTGATTACTTACTAGGTCCAACACACGAAGAGATGTTCACCCTGATGGTGAAGGGTGAATATTCGTCATACAAAGATTTACCGTTGTGTATTTATCACATCCAGATTAAGTATCGTGACGAAGCCCGACCACGTGCTGGAATTTTGCGTGCTCGTGAATTCGTTATGAAGGACTCGTACTCTTTCGACATTGATGATGCTGGTCTTGATGTGTCCTATCAACGCCATAGAGATGCGTACATTTCAACGTTTGATCGCCTTGGCCTTCACTACGAAATTGTGTCTGCAATGGCGGGTGCGATGGGTGGTTCCAAGAGCGAAGAGTTTCTTGCTCCATGTGATACCGGAGAAGACACATATGTGAAATGTCATTCATGTGGCATGGCGGCCAATGTGGAAGCTATCGTCACTCGTCCACCGGCTGTTGAGGATTACTCACACATTCCAGCCGCACACGTCGAAGACACACCTGATACTCCGACAATTGCAAGCTTGGTTGACGTTTCTAATGCTCGTGTTGAACTACGACGTTCGGACCGTGATTGGCAAGCAAGTGACACACTCAAGAACGTCGTTCTTATGAAGGTCGCCGTCGATGGCACGAAGAGCCCTCTTGTCATTGGACTTCCTGGTGATCGGGAAGTTGATTTAAAACGCGTCGAGGCCGGTATGCACCCTTACGCCATTGAAGCCTTCGAAGAAGAAGATTTCAAAAAATACCCCGCGCTTGTTAAGGGATACATCGGTCCACAAGTGCTTGGGGCGACATCGAAGTCGGGAATTCAATATCTTGTTGACCCACGCGTTGTTGAAGGCACTCGCTGGATTACTGGTGCAAACAACAAGGGCAACCATGTGTATGACCTCGTGGCTGGTCGGGATTTTTCATGGGATGGAGTTATCGAAGCAGCTGAAGTACGCAAGGGTGATGGTTGCTCAAATTGTGGCGAAGACATTTCGATGGCTCGCGGTATTGAAATCGGACACATATTCCAACTTGGCCGTAAGTATGCCGAAGCTCTAGACCTGCAGGTGCTCAACGAGAACAGTGAACTGGTCACAGTCACTATGGGGTCTTACGGAATCGGTGTCTCGCGCGCCGTTGCAACAATTGCTGAGCAGTCACATGATGACAAGGGATTAATTTGGCCGCGTGAAGTAGCTCCAGCTGACATTCATATTGTTGCAACAGGCAAAGACGATGCGCCATTTGATGTTGCTGAAAAGTTTGCGGACTCTTTGGAGAAACTAGGTGTTCGCGTGCTTCTCGACGATCGTCGAGGCGTTTCTCCTGGCGTTAAGTTCAACGATTCAGAACTCTTAGGTATTCCTACGATTGCAGTTGTTGGTCGCGGTCTTGCAGATGGAGTAGTCGAAGTGCGGGACCGTAAATCCGGAGAACACGTCAATGTGTCGGTGGATGATTTCGTGTCGCACATTGTTGATCTAGTGCGTTCATGAACATTGACGCGGTAATTTTCGACTGGGGTGGCACCCTCACACCGTGGCATGATGTTGATCTCAATGAGCGGTGGCTTGCTTATGCACATGTTTACGCTCCAGATCGTGCCGAAGAACTAGCTGCGCAACTACATCACGGTGAACAGTCTCGCTGGGCTCATCAGTTTGATACTGCTGGCGAAACTGGCACAGGTGCGCTCGAGGCGATGTTCGAAGAATGTGGAATTGATACATCCAGTGCGATACATTTCCAAGCGCTCAATTCATACCTCTCCGCGTGGGATCCGAATACCTACACAGATGAAGATGCAATACCGCTGCTGAAAACTTTGCGAGGCATGGGCATTAAGACCGCGGTGTTATCGAACACGATGTGGCCACGCCGTCATCACGAATCAGTGCTCGAGCGTGATGGAGTGCTGCACTTGTTTGATTACTTACTTTTTACGAGTGAAACGACATCGGCAAAACCGCATCGATCAGTTTTCACCGATGTGAGTTACAACTTAGGTGTTGTGCCTGAGCATTGTGCCTTTGTAGGTGATCGTTTGTTTGATGATATTCATGGTGCACAAGAAGTTGGAATGAAAGGAATTTGGATTCCCCATTCAAACATTCCAGCATCACAATCGACTGACTTGGGAATCACTCCTGCTGCGACTGTGCAACGCCTTGGGGAAGTGCTTGATGTCGTTTCGGCGTGGAACACACTCCAGACCTGGAACGAGTCCGATAAGTAATGTGGCACGACCTGTCCCTATGGTCGCTACTTGTGTGCGTGCTGGCGGCGCTTCTCGCTGGATTTGTTGATGCAGTTGCTGGTGGCGGCGGACTAATTCAGTTGCCTGTCATGCTGGCAGTTTTCCCTCACAACTCGTTAGCTGCGGTGTCGGGAACGAATAAGTCAATTTCGATAGTAGGAACATCGGTGGCAGCGCGGACCTACGCAAAACGGATGCCTCTTGAACGTCGCCATGTCGTGCCTATGGCACTGAGTGCATTTGTGTGTTCCGCTTTCGGTGCGCATCTCATTACCCGTGTGAATAGGTCGACTTTCGAACCCATTCTCTTGGTAGTACTTATTTCGGTTGGACTGTTTACATTGTTTCGACCCGACTTTGGTCGCATTGCTACCCAAAACCCTCGTGGACCATTGGCCTCGAGCCTGCTTGGAGCTGGTATCGGTTTTTATGACGGGATCATGGGACCTGGAACCGGAATGTTTCTTGTTTTCGGATTAGTCGCACTCATTGGTTTTGATTTTTTGAAAAGTTCCGCCACTGCGAAATTCGTCAACGTGGCAACCAACCTCGCGGCGCTTGCTATTTTCATTCCCACTCACAATGTCATGTGGATTGTCACGGCAGCTATGGCGCCGGCAAATATGCTTGGCGGCTACATCGGCGCACACACAGCACTGAAACGCGGAAGTTTGTTTGTGCGAGTTGTTTTTCTGTGCGTTCAAGCGTTGCTGATTATCAGACTTATTGTCAGCCTTACGCAGCACTAACCACTCGACACTTGGCATTAAGAACTAGGTATTAAGCACTTGGCATTAGGTATTAAGCACTTGGCACTGAGCACTAGGCACTCGGTATTAAGCGCTAAGCACTAGTGCGGAAATGCGCTCGTTACGCCGGACCACATGAACGCGCGTACTGCGCATTCTTGCGGGAATGTGACCAACTCGAGCGCGAGTGTTCGCTCGAGATAAAACAAATCTGTTGCCCACTGATTACACAGTCTGTTTTCAAGTAGAGCTGCTACTGCCATAGCGCTGTTGTTATTAGTGACGCGCATGGGCAATGCGTAAGCAAGAGCAGGCTCCGGCACAGCGATTTTTTGGAGTGTTGCAGATGCAATTAACTTGTCGCGCAGTTGCCGATGTATTGCTTGATTGTCGAGCGCCGCATGTGAGTCATCGGCATACGCGGCAACGACTCCGTAGGTGTAAACCGCGCAATGTGCACTAGCTAGTAGCTCAGTCAGTTTCTCGGGAAACGTGCTCATAGAACGTTTTCCAAACTGACAGCATGTACGACAACACTCGATGAGATGAGTGCGAGCGTACGCGAAAGTGGTGCTGAAGACACATTTAAGGTTTCTGCACTCAAAGCATCACTTGTTTGTCTAAGCAAGTCTGCAAGTTGAACATCAGTCAGATCCGTCTTCGTAAGTGAACTCGTCTCAGGTCGGGGAGTGGATGTGTATTCATAAAGTGCATCTACATGACTGACGAGATGATGTGCTAAGTCTGGGTGTGCAAATGCCGATTCTTGAACTAGGTGCAGACGAGCAAGCGCATCGTTGACTACACGTTCATCGGGTGATAGTTCACTGTGTGAGGCGCCACAACCCGCTATTGCAATCGCTCCTGCACTCGCAACCAGGAAGGCACGCCGGTTTATTGCCATATGCCAAACCTAGCGTTAGGGTCTCAAATACATAATTGCTCCACCAAATTGAAAAGGCGTCGGCCATGGCAACGATTTCGGAAATCTCGGCAGCACTCGAGCCAGTTGTAATTGCGCTCGGTCTTGATCTGGACGATGTTGAGTTGAGCAAAGCAGGAAGTCGACGGGTCCTTGAAGTCATCGTTGATGCCGAAGGTGGTGTCGATCTCGATGCTGTGGCTCTTGCTTCACGCGCAGTTTCTGACTTTTTAGATGCCAGCACGATTATGGGAGAAACTCCCTATGTGCTCGAAGTGTCTTCGCGTGGTTTGAGTCGACCGTTAATCAAACCGATTCATTGGTCGCGCAATGTAGGACGTTTAGTAAAAGTATCCGGCGACTCTGTTAACGCCACGGGCCGAATTGTTTCTTTTGAAGATCCCAAAGTCATACTTAATGTCAAGGGCCAGATGCGTACGTTCGACATTGCCACAATCGCAAAAGCGTTTATTGAAGTGGAATTTAACCGTAAGGATGCTGAGTAATGGATATTGATGTTTCTGCACTTAAAGGAATTACTCGCGAACGTGGAATTTCGCTGGATTATTTGATTGATGCAATTGAGCAAGCTCTTTTGGTTGCTTACCAACACACTCCGCATCCCCATGAAAGTGCGCGCGTTCAATTGGACCGCACCACAGGTCACGTCACGGTCATCGCAAAGGAACTTGATGACGACGGAAATGAAATCGGGGAGTTCGAAGCCACTCCTGAAGGATTTGGACGAGTAGCTGCGTCGTTAGCGCGTGGTGTTATCACGCAACGTCTCAAAGCAGCTGGAGACGATGCGACTGTTGCTGAGTTCCAGGCTAAAGAAGGCGACATTGTGTCTGGTGTTATCCAACAGGGCAGTGATCGCAGACTCGTGTTTGTTGATCTTGGACCCGTTGAAGGTGTCCTGCCACCCGAAGAATGGGTTCCCGGAGAAGATTACGCACATGGACGCCGCATTCGTTGTTATGTTGTCGGTGTTCGTCTTGGCCCAAAGGGTCCGATTGTCACTTTGTCTCGCAGCCATCCACGCTTTGTCGAAGAGCTGTTCAAACTTGAAGTGCCTGAAATTGCAGATGGTACTGTCACGATTGAGGGCTTAGCCCGAGAAGCTGGACATCGCACAAAAATTGCCGTGTCCACAAAAGTTGCAGGCGTTAATCCCAAAGGTTCTTGTATTGGACCTATGGGTGGTCGGGTCCGGGCTGTCATGAGCGAACTTGGTGGCGAAAAAATTGACATTGTTGATTTCAGTACCGACCTAGGTGAGTACGTCGCACATGCACTTTCCCCAGCACCGGTCGTGTCCTCAACGGTGATAGACCCAGTAAATCGAGTGGTCCGAGTGGTCGTACCTGACTACAAACTGTCATTGGCAATCGGTCGGGAAGGCCAAAATGCTCGGCTCGCAGCCCGGCTCACTGGCGCCAAAATCGACATAAAGTCCGATTCGGCCCCATCAGATGAGGACTTTTAAGCAATTGTGCAACGCCCCAACCGCGACGTGACGTAAGTGTCACGGTGGTTGGGCTAGACTGAGTCTGGTTTTCATGGCTAAGACAGTGACTCGTATGTGCGTTTCGTGTCGAAGTCGTGATTCCACCGATCAGCTAGTTCGGCTTGTGCTAGATGGTCTGCGAGTAATCGTTGACCAGACTGGCCACGCTGCAGGGCGAGGTGCTTATGTGCATCCTCACGTGCAGTGTGTTGATAATGCTGCGTTACATAAGGCCTTAGGTCGTGCATTGCGCGCTCGCATGGCTCTTGATGTCACAGCAGTCACCTTGCTCATTAGCTGATTGACCTTAACCGTCAACTACCGCCTCAACGGGAGTGTTTATGTCACAGAATACGGCTGCGTTCAACCGATGAACGCCCGCAAGCAGAGTGCTCAGTAATGAGCGCGAAGAAAACAAAGACGGTCCGGTAGCACCTAAAAACCCGGACCAGACTGGAGAATCGTGTCCAAGGCCCGGGTTTATGACCTAGCAAAAAAGTATGGTGTTGACAGTAAAGTCATCATCGCCAAGCTGGAGTCAATTAACGAATATGTAAAGTCAGCATCAGCAACTGTTGAACCACCTGTTATTAAAAAACTGGAAAAAGCGTTTCCGGAATTAGCAGAAGCAGCAGCTGCAGCGCCGCAAGAAGTCGCTCCTGCCAAAAAAGCTGCTGCCAAGAAAGCTGTGGCAAAGCCTGTCGAACCAGATGAGCACATTGATCTGCCCGCGCAACCAGTTGTAGCGCCACCAAAGCCACCGGTCATGAGTGCACCAGTCGCGCCTGTCGCACCAGTTAAACCTGTTGCTCCTGTGCAGCCACCAAGTGCACCTGAAGAACCCGTTGGTGGACCTCGTCCTCCTATGCCCGGCCCACGTCCTGGTGGACCGCGTCCTGGCAATAACCCATTTGTTTCAGCGCCACGCACAGCGCGTCCTGGCAATAATCCGTTTTCAACAAGTGACCGTGGACCTCGTCCTGATGGTGGAGTAGCTGGCGCGCCTCGTCCAGCTGGTGCACGTCCTGGTGGTCCAAGTGATCGTGGTCCTCGTCCTGGTGGTCCAAGTGATCGTGGTCCTCGTCCAGCTGGCGCTCGTCCTGGTGGTCCAAGTGATCGTGGTCCTCGTCCGGGTGGACCAGGCGCTGGTCGTCCAGGCGGTCCAGGTGCTGGTGGTTTCAGCCGTCCAGGTGGCCCAAGTGCTGGCGGTTTCAGTCGTCCAGGTGGTGCTGGCGGTGCGGGTGCTCCCGCAGGTGCAGGTGCTCCAGGTCGTCCGGGTGCTCCAGGTCGTCCGGGTTCAACGGGTGGCCGCGGTAACACTGCAGGTGCTTTCGGTAAGTCAGGCGGCAGACCAACTAAGGGTCGTAAGTCAAAGCGTGCAAAGCGTCAAGAGTACGACAACATGATGGCTCCGACCATCGGCGGTGTCACACTTCCGGTTGGTCAAGGTCAAGCGTTGCGCATTCAGCGCGGTGCGTCATTAACTGACTTCGCAGAAAAAATTGGTACCGAGCCAGCCGCATTAGTACAGATGCTGTTCAAAATGGGTTCCATGGTGACAGCTACACAATCTGTTGACGAAGAAACTCTTGAATTATTAGGCGCCGAACTGAACTACGACGTTCAGATTATTTCGCCTGAGGATGAAGATCGTGAGTTGCTCGAATCATTTGATTTGGAATTTGGCGATGAAGGTGAAGACGAGGACATGGTTATCCGTGCACCGGTCGTCACTGTCATGGGTCACGTTGATCATGGTAAGACTCGACTTCTTGATGCGATTAGACAAACGAATGTCATCGCTAAGGAAGCCGGTGGTATCACGCAACACATTGGTGCCTACCAGATTCATCACGTTCACGAAGGCATTGAACGAGCAATCACATTCATCGATACCCCGGGTCACGAAGCTTTCACGGCTATGCGTGCTCGTGGAGCGCAGGTAACTGACATTGCAGTGCTTGTTGTCGCAGCAGATGACGGTGTTAAGCCACAAACAATCGAAGCACTCAACCACGCGCAAGCTGCGGGTGTTCCGATTGTTGTTGCTGTGAACAAGATTGATAAGGAAGGCGCAGACGCAACAAAGGTTCGCGGCCAACTTACTGAGTACGGGCTAGTTCCAGAAGAGTACGGCGGCGACACAATTTTCGTGGACGTCTCAGCTAAGAACAGTCTCAACATTGATGAACTCATTGATTCGATTTTGTTGACTGCTGATGCGGGCATGGATTTGCGTGCGAACCCAGTTCAGGATGCTCAAGGAGTTGCGATTGAAGCGCACCTTGACCGTGGACGTGGACCTGTGGCAACAGTTTTGGTTCAGCGCGGAACTTTGCGTCCTGGCGATTCGATTGTTGTAGGCGATGCGTATGGTCGCGTGCGAGCAATGTTGGATGAAAACGGTGACATTGTTGAATTTGCGGAACCAGCTCGCGCAGTTCAGGTTCTAGGTTTGACTGCTGTTCCTCGTGCAGGTGACTCATTCTTAGTAGTTGATGAAGACCGCACTGCACGTCAGATTGCACAATCGCGTCAAGCACGTGAACGCAACGCGGAACTCGCAAAGCGTCGCAAGCGCACAACTCTGGATGACGTTCTTAAGGCACTCGACAAGGGTGAAATTGCAGAACTCAAGATCATCATCAAGGGTGACGTATCCGGTTCGGTTGAAGCACTCGAAGACGCATTGCTTGCCATCGACATCGGTGACGAGAATGTATCGCTGCGAGTCATTCACCGCGGTGTAGGTGCTATCACTGAAAACGACGTGACCTTGGCATCGGCTTCCGATGCGATGATCATTGGCTTCAACGTACGACCAGAAGGCAAGTCACGTGACCTTGCAGAACGCGAAGGCGTAGAAGTTCGTTTCTACAACGTGATCTACTCGGTTATTGATGAAATTGAGTCAGCACTCAAGGGCATGCGTAAGGCTGAATACGAAGAAGTCGAACTCGGTAAAGCCGAAATTCGCGATGTATTCCGCTCGAGCAAGTTCGGAAATATTGCAGGCTGCATGGTTCAATCCGGCGAAATCAAGCGCAAGGCGAAGGCTCGATTGGTACGCGACGGTGTCGTAGTTCGTGGCGATCTGTCCATCGATACCTTGCGTCGATTCAAAGATGACGCGACCGAAGTTCGTGAAGGTTTTGAATGCGGTATCGGACTTGGATCATTTAACGACGTCAAGGTCGGCGACATCATCGAAACATTCGAGATGCGTGAAAAGGTCCGTGCATAAGGAGCTCATGAATGGTAGATGTTGCACGCGCTCGCAAACTTGGTGAGCGCATCCAAGAAATCGTTGCCGAAACTTTAGAGCTTCGGATTAAGGATCCACGGCTGGGATTCATCACTGTTACTGACTGTCGAGTTTCCCCGGACTTGCACGATGCAACTGTTTTCTACACGGTCTTTGGGACTGATGAAGAAGCAGTGAGCACCGCGGCAGCTTTGGAGTCGGCTAAAGGAATGATTCGTACCGAGATTGGGAAGCGCACTGGAGTGAAGTTCACTCCAAGCGTGTCTTTTATTCGTGATGCATTGCCTAGCAATGTGCGTGCGATTGATGACTTGCTGGCGGCTGCGGCAGCTGCCGATAGTGAAGTTCATCAACGAGCTGCGCAAGCCAGCTATGCCGGTGATGCGGATCCGTATAAGCGTTCCGGAGATGACGAGTGACATCGGTTCCTGATTGGTCAGGAGCCGTAGCGGCGTTACGTCAGGCGGATTCGGTTCTGCTCATTGCGCACGTGACGCCTGATCCAGATGCTTTGGGCTCAGCGCTTGCGCTTGGTCTTGCTCTGCGTTCGCTCGGAAAGTCAGTACAAGTGTCGGTGGGCGAGCCAGCTTTTAATGTGCCAGCATCGCTTATGTTCCTGCCGGGTACTGAGTTAGTTGTGTCACCGGAAAATGTTGTGTCACCAGATGTCGTCGTATCGTGTGACACTGCTTCAATTCATCGGCTTGGAGTACTTGCCGGGGTGGTGAAGTCCGCACCAGTGTCGATTGTTGTCGATCATCACGCGACAAATGAAGGCTTTGGCACCATCAACGTCGTTGATGCTACGTCACCTGCGACTGCATCAATGGTTCTCAAGCTCGTTGACTTGCTTGACATTGAACTCACGCAGGAAATAGCGACATTGATTTACGCCGGCATTGCAACAGATACTGGCTCGTTTAAATATCGTGGAACGAGTTCCGACACATTGCGCAGCGTTGCTCGATTGTTTGACACAGGTTTTGATCACACGACAACTGCTCGTCTCTTATTCGATGACGAACCATTCAGCGCAGTACGCATGTTGGGGCAAGCAATGTCGAATGCAGTCCTCGTAAGCGAAGCGGCAGGAGGACGCGGTCTTGTCTACACGCGTATCAGTTCGCACGATAGAGGCAATCTTGATGAGTTAGCGATGGAACGTGTTATCGACACACTTCGACGCACACATGAAGCGGAAGTTGCGTGTGTCTTTAAACAAACTGATGAAGGTGTGTGGAAGGCCTCGCTGCGCAGTAAAACGGACATCAGTGTGGGTCGCCTAGCTTCGGAATTTGGTGGAGGCGGTCACACGATGGCTGCTGGCTACACAGGCACAACCAATGTGGATGCCATGGTGACTGATTTACTTGCGGCACTTGATCGCCAGGTAAGGCAATAACGTGTCGCTTGACGGAATTGTTCTCGTTGACAAGCCAGCCGGTCCTACTTCACACGACGTGGTGGCGATGGTGCGCAAAATTTTCGGAACTCGCAAAGTTGGTCACGCTGGCACTCTTGATCCGATGGCAACAGGAATGTTAGTCATTGGTGTGGGTCGCGCGACTCGCTTACTTGGGCACTTCACAACATCAGAAAAAGAATATGTTGGGACCATTCGTTTAGGAATGTCGACCGATACAGATGATGCACAAGGACATGTCATCTCACAAGCATCGTGTACGGCAATTACAGATGAAAATATTCTTGAAGTGGTGCGTGCATTTCGCGGACACATTTCGCAACGTCCGAGCAGTGTTAGTGCAATTAAGGTGGACGGCAAGCGTGCCTATGCTCGGGTTCGCGACGGCGAAGACGTTGAGCTCGCCACCCGGGAAGTCACAATTCAAGATCTTGAAATTGTGTCTATCACGCCACAAACTGACAATGATTGCATTGACGTGGTGGTGCGAGTTGTGTGCAGTGCTGGAACATACATTCGTGCGTTAGCACGTGACATTGGACAACAACTTGGTGTGGGTGGGCATTTGACGTCACTTCGTCGCACTCGATCAGGTCTCTTCACTGCGATGACTCCGCTTGATGTTCTTCGAGAATCTCCGCAGTTGATTGAACTCTCAGATGCAGTGCGTATGGCCTTTCCTGCGATCAGTCTTGATGCGCACGAATCTGTCCAAGCGCGCCACGGAGTGCGAGTCCCTGCGCCAGTTGATGCTCATTCAGGTTTGGTAGGAGTTTTTGATCCTGAAGGTTGTGTTGTGTCACTGTCACGAGTAGACAACGGTGACGTGGTCCCCGTGGTGGTGTTTGCGTAGATGAGTACTTTTGAGAACGCACAGCACCCATCCGACTCTGTTGTCGTTGTTGGTGTGTTTGATGGTGTGCATGGCGGTCATCGAGCACTTATTGCGCAAGCACATGACATCGCACAAGCACGACACTTGCCGCTTGTTGCTGCCTCATTTGATCCACATCCTGCATCTGTATTACGACCAGATACTTTCTTAGGATTACTGACGTTACCGAGCCAGCGTGCGACATTGCTCGAACAAGCCGGAGCAGATCAGGTTGTCTTTCTTCAGTTTGATGATCATTTGCGCACCATGTCGGCCGATGACTTTGTTACGTCAATATTGCTTGAGCAACTACATGCGGCAGTTGTGGTTGTTGGTCGTAATTTTCGTTACGGGGCAAAAGCAGCTGGAGATATCAACACGCTGATTGAGATGTCGCATCAATTAGATTTCGAGGTTGTTCCTGTCGACCTCGTTGGTGACCGTGACGCATGGTCATCAACCCGGATTCGAACTGCAATTATCGAAGGCCATGTGAAGGCTGCCGGTGAAATGCTGGGACGACCACATCGACTCACTGGTGAAGTAGTTCATGGTGACCATCGGGGACGTGAACTCGGCTATCCCACAGCCAACATTGCGGTCCCACACGAACTTCTCGTGCCTGGTGATGGTGTGTATTCAGCCTTGCTAGAGGTGGCGGGAGAAACATATCCAGCTGCAGTAAGCATTGGGACGAACCCGACCTTTGACGGAGTAATTGGTCGAAGAGTCGAAGCTTTTGCGATCGGTCAGTCTGGTTTGGACCTCTACGGGCACGTCGCAAACCTTGATTTCATTGACTTTGTTCGGCCGATGGTCGCATTTGCTGGAATAGCCGAGTTACTCGCAGCAATGGCTCATGATGTGCAGGTCGCATCCGAGCATATTGTCGATTTCCTTGATTTACAGGCTTCCTGATAGCCTAAGCATGACGAATTCGGGGCGGGCGCCCCGTTTTTCGCGACTACCCAAGCGCCCGAGAGGAAATAACATGCCCTTAGAAACTTCAGTTAAGCAGGCCATCATTGCCGAATTCGGCACAAAGCCAGGCGACACCGGAAGCCCAGAAGTACAAATCGCACTTCTTACTCGTCGTATCAATGATTTGACGGGTCACCTAAAAACTCACAAGCACGATCACCACAGCCGTCGCGGATTGCTTCTGCTCGTTGGTCAACGTCGTCGCTTGCTTGATTACCTCACCAAGACAGATATCAACCGTTACCGTTCGATCATCGAACGCCTCGGCATCCGTCGCTAATTGTCACGACATGGCCAGCCGAACGTCGGTTGGCCATTCGGGGTAACCGCGTTCTATCGCACTTGATGGTTCGGTCCTCGGTAGTGATGTTCGAAACAGTTGTTTCGCGCGTCTCGATCGAAGATCGTACGTCGCAGCTGACTCGAGGTCAGCAACGAATATTTCGCGGCTTACCCCCTTATCAAATAGGGAGTACCTATGTCGCAAGTCCATTCCAGCGTTGCTGTGATCGATAACGGATCATTTGGCAAACGCACAATCAAGTTCGAATCTGGTCGTTTAGCACGTCAAGCAGGTGGAACAGCCTCAGTATTTCTAGACGAACAGACGATGCTGCTTTCAGCTACTACTGCTGGAAAGTCGCCTAAAGATCAATTCGACTTCTTCCCACTTACTGTGGACGTTGAAGAACGTATGTATGCAGTTGGTCGGATTCCTGGTTCATTTTTCCGTCGTGAAGGTCGCCCAAGTGAAGATGCGATTTTGACTTGCCGTTTGATTGACCGTCCATTACGTCCGTCGTTCATTAAGGGACTTCGTAACGAAGTTCAGATTGTTGTGACAGTTTTGTCACTCAATCCAAACGACTTGTACGACGTCATTGCAATCAACGCTGCGTCAATGTCTACACAGCTTGCTGGTCTTCCATACTCAGGTCCAATTGGTGGAGTACGTGTTGCTCTCATCAAGGGTCAATGGGTTGCGTTCCCAACTCACGAACAACTTGAAGATGCAGTGTTCGACATGGTTGTCGCTGGCCGCATTGTTGAAGACGACATTGCAATCATGATGGTTGAAGCTGAAGCAACTGAAAACACAATTGACCTCATTCGTGGTGGTGCTAAAGCTCCAACCGAAGAAATTGTTGCTGAAGGTCTAGAAGCATCAAAGCCATTCATTCGTGCTCTGTGTGTTGCACAAAGTGAACTCGCGGCCGTAGCTGCGAAAGAAACTGCTGAGTTCCCAATCTTCTTGGATTATGAAGCAGATGTATTTGCTGCTGTTGAAGCTGCAATTAAGGATGAACTCACTGCTGCACTTCGCATTGCCGGAAAGCAAGAGCGTGAAACAGAACTTGATCGCATCAAGGAACTCACAGTTGAGCGCGTAGGCACTCAATTTGAAGGTCGCGAAAAAGAAGTGAGCGCTGCGTTGCGTTCTGTTACCAAGAAGCTTGTTCGCCAACGTGTTATCAAGGACAAAGTGCGTATTGACGGACGTGGTCTTGCTGACATTCGCGAACTATCAGCTGAGGTTGACATTCTTCCTCGTACTCACGGTTCAGCATTGTTCGAACGTGGCGAGACGCAGATCCTTGGTGTTACAACCTTGAACATGCTCAAGCTTGAGCAACAGCTCGACACTTTGTCACCAGTGACTGTGAAGCGCTACATGCACAACTACAACTTCCCGCCATACTCAACCGGTGAAACCGGTCGGGTAGGTAGCCCTAAGCGTCGCGAAATTGGTCACGGCGCCCTTGCAGAGCGTGCCCTTGTGCCAGTTCTTCCTAAGCGCGATGAATTCCCTTATGCAATTCGTCAGGTGTCTGAAGCACTCGGTTCTAACGGTTCAACATCGATGGGTTCAGTATGTGCGTCAACGATGTCGCTACTCAATGCTGGTGTGCCACTTAAGGCACCAGTAGCAGGTATCGCAATGGGTCTGATCAGCGATGTCATCGACGGTAAAACTGAGTACGTTGCTCTAACTGACATTCTTGGTGCTGAAGATGCCTATGGCGACATGGACTTCAAGGTTGCAGGAACAAAAGAATTCGTAACTGCGTTGCAGCTCGACACCAAGCTTGATGGAATCCCTGCTTCAGTACTTGCAGGCGCTTTGACTCAAGCACGCGATGCACGTCTTTCAATTCTTGACGTCATGATGGAAGCCATTGACGCACCGGATGACATGTCGCTTTACGCGCCACGAATCATCACAGTGAACATCCCAGTCGACAAGATCGGTGAAGTCATTGGTCCAAAGGGCAAAATCATCAACCAGATTCAAGAAGAAACTGGTGCTGACATCAGCATTGATGATGATGGAACCGTTTACATCGGTGCAAGCAACGGTGAGTCAGCAGAAGCTGCTCGTGCAAAGGTCAACGCCATCGCAAACCCAAGCATGCCTGAAATCGGCGAACGCTACATGGGAACAGTCGTGAAGACGACTAACTTTGGCGCATTCATTTCACTTTCACCAGGTAAGGATGGTCTGCTGCACATCAGTCAGCTGCGCAAACTTTCCGGCGGTAAGCGCGTAGAAGCGGTTGAAGATGTTGTGAAAATTGGCGACAAGGTTCACGTCGAAATCGCTGAAATCGACCAGCGTGGAAAGTTATCGCTCATTCCAGTAGTGGAAGGCGAAGAAAACTCAGCCGAAAGTGAAGACGAGAGTTAGTCACTTGGCAAAACGATCTGCACATGTGGTCCTGGGTAGCGAACAGCTGCCTGGGACCACACGCACATTACTGACCGCCGATCAAGGCGGACTTGTTAAACGCACTGTCCTGCCTGGTGGGCTGCGCATCATTACCGAACAAATGCCTACAGTGCGTTCCGCTGCAATCGGAATTTGGGTCAATGTCGGCTCTCGCGATGAAGTTGCTAGCCAAACGGGATCGGCACATTACCTCGAGCACTTACTGTTCAAGGGAACCAAGACTCGCACTGCGTTAGATATTTCGTCATCAATTGATGAAGTGGGCGGCGAGATGAATGCCTTCACGTCAAAAGAGGCGACCTGTTTCTACACTCGTGTACTCGATACTCACGTGCCTACAGCAATCGATGTGCTTGTAGACATGATCACGTCGGCCACAATCACGAGCCCTGATGTTGATCAAGAGCGTTCTGTCGTTCTTGAAGAAATTTCGATGCGCGATGACGATCCTTCTGACATCGTCCACGAACACTTTGCTCGCGCAATGTTTGGTGACGCGCCATTAGGCCGATCGATTTTGGGAACTTCGCAAAACATTGAGTCTCTGTCACGACGTTCAATTCATAGTTTTTATCGTAAGTACTACACACCGGACCGCTTGGTGATTTCCATTGCAGGAAACATTGACCACGCAACTGTTGTGAAACTGATACGTAAGGCATTTGCGCGTGGAGGCGTATCTCTTGAAGGCGACGCAACACCGTTTGTTCCTACAAAATCGCGTGTCAAGATTTCCCATGCTGGTGGTTTTCACAAGTTCGCCAAGGTAACCGAACAAGCCAACGTCGTTATCGGAGTTCCCGGTCTAGACCGCGCTGACGAACGGCGTTACCAACTCACCGTCTTAAATGCAGCGATGGGTGGGGGAATGTCGAGCCGTTTGTTTCAAGAGGTGCGCGAAAAGCGTGGCCTCGTGTATTCGGTGTATTCATTTGCGCAACAGTTCGCGGATACCGGAGTCGTCGGAATTTATGCGGGCTGTCAGCCTAAACGTCTTGAGGCTGTGCGTGATGTAATCGCAGATGTGATTTCGGATGTGGCAGCGCATGGAATAACTCAACAGGAACTTGATCGAGCAAAAGGTCAAGTGAGTGGGGGAATGGTCTTGGGTCTTGAAGACACTTCGTCTCGTATGAGCCGAATTGCTCGCAATGAGATGAACAATGGTTATGTGCCATCCGTATCTGAGATTCTTGAACGTGTTGCCAACGTAACGCTTGAAGAAGTACAAACACTTGCACATCACTTGTGGACGCAAAATACCCAGACAGTCGTTGTAGGGCCGGAGTAGATCATGACAATTCGGGTTGGAGTTCTCGGCGCACGTGGTCGTATGGGCGCGACGGTTTGCCAGGCCGTTAACTCAGCTGCTGACCTTGAACTCGTTGCAGCCCTTGACGTAGATGACGACCTACAAGATTTAGTTACTGGTGACGCCCACGTTGTTGTGGACTTCACCGTTCCAGATGTTGTCATGGAAAATTTGTCATTCCTGACCGCACATGGAATTCACGCAGTCGTGGGAACCACTGGGTTCACTGCTGAGCGTCTTGCGGAAGTGCGTGCGATGACAGAAGCAAGTAAATCCAATGTGGTGATTGCTCCCAACTTTGGTCTCGCTGCTGTGTTAATGATGCAATTTGCAGCAAAGGCTGCGCCATATTTTGAAAGCGTCGAAATTGTAGAACTGCACCATCCGAGAAAAGTTGATGCCCCGAGTGGTACAGCTCGTCGTACTGCAGAACTTATCGGTCAAGCCCGCCGTGATTCCGGCGCTCACGCAATGCCTGACGCAACTGCTGATGAAATCGATGGAGCACGTGGTGCGCTGGTGGACGGTGTGCGTATTCACAGCATTCGACTTGAAGGACTTGTCGCTCACCAAGAAGTAATTCTCGGTGGACCTGGTGAGTCATTGACTATTCGCCATGATTCCTATGACCGCGAATCTTTTATGCCTGGTGTGCTGTTAGCTGTGCGTCAAGTATCTGGTGCACCTGGTCTGACGTTTGGGCTAGAACATTTACTAGGTCTTTAGAGACTGACACTTGCTTGCGGCACTAAGCGCCGAATTAACCTAAACAGCTAATCCGAAGTGCCTAAGTGCAGCGGCGGTAGTTGCCGCAACGAGAACGACAACGATAAATCCCGCCTTAAGTCGCAGCGCAACTAAAGCCATAAGAAATGCTGGCGCCCGAGCGTCGAGCACAAGTTCTTGATGATTTGCTCCCGTTTGAACGGCAACAAGGGCACTCAACAGTGCAATAGGTAACAGCAGAACAATCTTTTTCACAACAGGCAATTCGAGGAACGTTGCTGGAATTGCCGAGCCCAAGTACTTGAGTAAAAAACATCCGGCTGAGCCCGCGAGAACTGTTAACCACATCAGACATCAACCTGCTTGGACCAAGACCATCCGACGATAAACGCGACTGCTGCAGCGGCCAGAACAGGCAAGCCTGGCGGAAGAATGGGCGTGAGGATAAGCGCGATCAACGCGCCTCCTAGTGAAACGGATGCTGTGTAACGATTCTTGATTTGCGGCCATACCAGAGCAAACAAACCAGCGGCAATAGCAGCGTCTAAGCCCAAGGCTTTGGGATCGCCTATTGCGCTTGCAGTAACTGCACCGAGCAGTGTTGCAAGATTCCAAAACACGAAGACTGAAATCGCAGTTGACCAAAAACCAAGACGAGACGCTTTTCCATCTTCGATGGATTCATCGTATGCAAGTCCCATCGCGGTTGATTCATCAATTGTGACTTGGCTTGCTAACACTTTTCGAAAACCAGAAACTTTGAGAATTGGTGCCATGCGAAGTGAATACGCTGCGTTGCGAGTCCCGAGGAGAAGTGCTGCTGCAATTGCAGCAAGTGAGGTACCGCCGGCAGCAATGGTGCTCACGAGTGCGAATTGGCTCGCGCCTGTGAACATGAGTAGTGACAACGCCTGTGTCTGAGCGATCGACAATCCCGTTGTCACACCAAGGGCGCCAAATGAAACACCATAGATAGCTACTGCAATTCCAATGCTTGTAGCTTTGCGAGTTATTTCGTTACGTAACACATTCCACTGGGTTGTGGTCACTGCCAGCGCACCTGATTGCGTTGACGGGCTTGAGCCCCACCAACATAAGCGCTGATGTCCATGACAAAACCCAAAGCAACGAAGAACCAACTAAAGCCAGCGACAGATCCGTTCCACCAGAACATCACGACGTAGAACAACTCTGTGAAAGGCAGAAAGAGCCATCCGAGAAATGCTGTTCCGGTATGTCCATCAAACGCATCACCAACGCGTCCCGTGAATAGTGCAATGAGGAACAACGTGAATCTAGGGGCCAGTGACCCGAATGCCAAAGAAAGACAACCACACATACCTGTACCTTACGCAAGACTAGGCTCAGTGTGTGACTCGCATCCGTTCTGGTTTTTTGTTCGCGCTAACTGGAGTTGTGATTTTTTCTTTCACACTCCCCATGGTCAAGATTGCGCTCCCATCGTTAAGTCCCTGGACTATCACTCTCGGTCGAATGGCGATTGCGGGTATCACTGCACTCATCGTTCTCACTGTGCGAAGGACGCCAATTCCTGATCGTTCGCTGTGGAAGACAATCTTCTTTACTGGGCTTGGCATTAGTTTTGGTTTTCCTATTTTCAGCACGTTGGCATTGCAGCGGACTAGTTCAGCGCACGCTGCGGTGATCATCGCAGGTTTACCGCTGGCAACGGCAGTGTTGGCTGTTTTGCGTCACAAGGAACGGGTGGCTCCCTTGTTTTGGCTAGGAGCTGTCATTGGAAGTCTCACGCTGATGGTTTATGCCTGGCATCACGGGGGCAGTGTCGGTGTCGATGTTTTTGCGGACATACTGCTCGTACTAGCCGTCATTTCATCGGCCTTTGGCTATTCCGAAGGAGCATTGCTCACTCGGTACATGCCAGGGTGGCAAGTCGTCTCGTGGTGCGTTGTGATGTTCTTACCAATTAGTAGCTTGGGAGCGTTGGCAACTTTTGTTGCTGGACGTGACAGCCACACAATTGCCGTTAAGGGGATTCTGGCCTTCCTGTTTGTGTCTTTTGGATCTATGTATTTAGGGTTTTTTGCGTGGTATCGAGGGCTGTCTGTTCTTGGTGTCGCCCGCGGTTCACAGGTTCAGCTCATTCAGCCCATTTTGACCTTGCTGTGGTCAAGTCTGTTGCTTCATGAGCACATTGGTCTGGCATCAATTGTTGCCGCTGTGATAGTGCTCTCATGCGTGGTTTTGACGCAGCGGGCTAGGCATTTTGCTCCAGTTGCACCTGCGGATTAACCGGCCTCAAATTGCAAACACCACGCCAGCAGAATAGGCTTATTTACGAAACCAGATAGTTGCATAAATCGTCGCTATCTCTACTGCGAAGGCGCACATTAATGATTGGCAACTACCTCATCGGATTCCGAGAAGGTATTGAGGCTGCGTTAATTGTCAGCATTTTGGTGACGTATCTGGTTCGCACGCAACGCCAGGCACTCATTCGACACGTATGGGCTGGCGTACTCAGCGCCATCATTGTCAGTGCCGGCGTGGCTGGATTGCTGCAGGTCATTTCGTCTGACTTGTCGGATCATGCAGAACCTATTTTTGCTGGAACCATGTCGTTTTTAGCTGTTGTGTTTGTGACGTGGATGATTTTTTGGATGAAGCGTACGGCCCGCACTATTGCTCATGATCTTCGTTCCCGCCTTGATATTGCCGCGGGTACCGGCGGGGCACTTGCAGTGGCGTCCATGGCGTTCTTTGCCGTAGTTCGTGAAGGTGCAGAAACTGCCGTGTTTTTCTGGGCCGCAGCACATGCAACAGGTCATCAAACGGTTGCACTTATTGGGCTACTACTGGGACTTGTCACGGCAGTCTTTGTTGGCTATCTGGTGTTTAAGTCATCAGCCAAAATCAACATGCGCACGTTATTTAAGGTAACTGGTGTCGCACTGGTATTCGTAGCTGCTGGAGTTCTGTCCTACGGAATCGCTGAATTCCAAGAAGTAGGACTATTGCCTTTTGGCACACAGATAGCTCTTGATTTAAGCGCATACCTTCCTGACGGTTCCATACAAGCAACTTTGGCTGCGGGACTATTTAACCTCAAGCCACTCACGTCGGTGCTACAAGCGGTTGCATATGTCGTCTACACAGTCATCGTCATGACGCTAGTGCTGCGACCTGCAGGAACTTCCGTGACCCCAAATGTGGCGCCTGACCGCACCGCTGTTTAAGGCACACCTGCCGATAGTCTGGTCAAGTGACAGACCAAATCCGTTTCCGCAGTGATGTCACTGTTGAGTTAATCAAGCACTCAGCTAGTGATGCTGATGTTGTGTGGGCTGCACGCGTGTCCACAAAGGGTGAACAGTCTCACGACGACCTCACCGAGGATGCCAGCAAGTCTTCAGGTCTGATCAATTACTTAATGCGGGACCGACATGGTTCGCCTTTTGAACATTCCAACATGACGTTTTTTGTTCAAGCGCCAATCTTTATGTGGCGTGAGCATTTTCGTCATCGCATTGCAAGTTACAACGAAGAATCTGGTCGTTACAAAGTTCTTGAACCAGAATTTTATGTTCCAGGTCCTGAACGAAAACTTATTCAAGTGGGCAAAGCCGGTGCGTATGACTTCGTGGACGGGACGCCTGAACAGTTTGATTTAGTCAATGAGCAAACTAAGCACGCATGTGCTGTTGCCTATGCATCGTACGAAACTATGCTGGCTGCAGGAGTCGCACGCGAAGTTGCCAGAATTGTGTTGCCTGTAACGATTTATTCTTCGGCATACGTCACAATGAATGCGCGTGCTTTGATGAACTTCTTAAGTTTGCGTCGTAAGGCCGAGGGTTCTCACTTTCCATCTTTCCCACAGCGCGAAATCGAAATGGTCGCCGAAAAATATGAGGCCATCTTTGAGGAACTTATGCCACTGACGCACGCTGCGTTTATTGCCAATGGGCGAGTAGCCCCCTAAGGAGTGATGATGAAAGCAACAGATGCATTTGGAACCGTGCTCACCGCAATGGTGACACCGTTTACTCCTGACGGTTCAAAGATCGACTTTGCAGCTGCTGAGCAACTCGCTCATGACCTAGTGAATCTTGGCAACAATGGCCTAGTAGTCAATGGCACAACAGGTGAATCACCGACGACCGATGAACACGAAAAGCTAGAATTACTTAAGTGTGTTGTCGCTGCCGTTGGTGATCGCGCGAAAGTTATTGCAGGTGCCGGATCAAATGACACTGCGCACTCGGTGCTACTTGCCAAAGATGCCGCTCGTGCGGGCGCACATGGATTACTTGTTGTTACTCCGTACTACAACAAGCCGCCTCAAGCAGGCGTGATCGCCCATATGCATGCAGTTGCGGATGCAACAGATTTGCCAGTTATGGTGTACGACATTCCAGGACGTGCTGGTATCCAAATCACAACAGAATCACTGATCACATTGGCAGAGCATCCACGCATTCTTGCTAACAAAGACGCAAAAGGTGACCCGTGGGCTGCTTCGCAAGTCATGGCGCAATCATCCATGGCGTACTACTCAGGTGATGATGGTCTGAATCTTGCGCTTCTAGCAATCGGGGCAGTAGGTGTTGTCAGTGTCACTGGGCATGTGGTTGCCGATCGCCATAAGGCAATGGTTAACGCAGTTGAGAGCAATGACCTCAACACCGCGCGAGCGATAAATAAGACACTTGTTCCTATTACTGAGGGATTGATGACAAAAGCTGGCGGCGCAATCATGGTGAAGGCAGCACTTGATTTACTCGGTCGTGCTGGTGGCGGATCGCTTCGGCTGCCGCTCGTGCCTGCAACCGATGCACAGGTTGCCCAACTGCGTCTTGATTTGGTTGCGGGTGGCATAAGCCTGTGACCCATGCTCATCCCGAATTGGGAGCACCGCCTGCGTTAGCTGACGACACAATGCGCATTGTGGCTCTCGGTGGCCTCGGGGAAATCGGGCGAAACATGACGGTGTTTGAGTACCGCGGCAAACTACTTATTGTTGATTGCGGTGTTTTGTTCCCAGAAGATAGCCAACCTGGTGTGGACTTGATTCTTCCTGACTTTGACTACATACGCGATCGCCTTGATGACGTTCTTGCTGTTGTATTAACACACGGACACGAAGATCACATTGGGGCAGTTCCGTATTTGTTACGCGAACGTTCTGATATTCCGATTATCGGTTCACAACTCACGCTTGCACTCGTTGATGCAAAACTCAAAGAACATCGCATAACTCCGAAATGCGTCACGGTTCGCGAAGGTAAACAACATATACTCGGTGAATTCACTCTTGAGTTCATTGCAGTAAATCACTCAATCCCTGATGCACTGGCTGTGTCTATTAAGACTGCTGCCGGTTGCGTGCTCATCACTGGTGATTTCAAAATGGATCAGTTACCTCTCGATGGGCGCGTCACTGATCTCAATACGTTTGCTCGACTAGGCGACGAAGGTGTCGACCTTTTTATGGTGGACTCAACGAATGCAGAGGTTCCTGGATTTGTAACGAGTGAAAGAGATATTATTCCCGTTCTGGATTCCATCATCGGTCGAGCACGTGGTCGTGTCATCGTTGCATCCTTCGCATCGCACGTACATCGAGTTCAGCAAATTATTGATGTTGCCACTTCGCACAATCGCAAAGTTGCTTTCGTAGGTCGTTCCATGGTGCGCAACATGAAGGTTGCTAATGATTTGGGCTATCTGACAATTCCAGACGGAACACTTATTAGCAGTGAAGAAATACAAACTCGTCCCGATGATGAATCAGTACTCATTTGCACTGGATCTCAAGGTGAACCTATGGCTGTGTTGTCTCGCATCGCTAATCGAGACCATGGAATTTCAATCGGTCCTGATGACACCGTCATTTTGGCTTCTTCTTTGATTCCCGGTAACGAAAATGCTGTCAATCGCATCATCAATGAACTGTCGCGCCAAGGTGCTCGCATCGTGCATAAGGGAAATGCTCTGGTGCATGTGTCGGGACACGCAGCTGCTGGTGAACTGTTGTATTGCTACAACATTGTGAAGCCAAAAAACGTCATGCCAATCCATGGCGAGTGGCGACACCTACGCGCTAATGCCGCACTTGCTGCGAAAACTGGCGTTGATCTCGAGCGAATAATTCTGGCCGACGATGGCGTTGTTGTTGACTTGGCACATGGAAAGGCTCAGATTGTTGGAGCCATCCCTTGCGGCTTTGTTTATGTCGATGGCGCAAGTGTGGGGGATGTGACAGAAACTCTTCTTAAAGACAGACGAATACTAGGAGAAGAGGGATTCATTAGCGTGGTGACCGCTGTAGACCTCGTTGAGCGCAAAATCGTGGCTGGTCCTGAAATTCATGCTCGAGGATATGGGGAGAATGACAGCGTATTCAACGATGTGCTGCCTGCCTTACGCTCAGCAATTGACCGAGCTCTTGCGGATGGTGTGACAGATACTCACCAGCTTGCCCAAATTGTCCGCAGAACTGTGGGCAAATGGGTCGCTGATAAGCACAGACGCCGTCCGATGATCGTTCCTGTCGTAATTGAGGGCTAATACCGGCGTTTCGGGCACTAAATCAGGCCTTCGCGACACGCCACAACCCGTGTTACCCGTGTTACTGGTGGGTTTTTCATATGCTTAAGACATGGCTTCCCCAACCAGCACTAAGGCGCGTCCCCGCCAACAAACCCGTCCCAAGTCGGCGACTAAGAAAAAGTCCCACAAACCAGGTGGATTGGGTGCAATTGCTGCTGGATTGACCAAAATTCTTGCCACGATTTGGCTCGGTATTGCTCATGTAGTTGGCGCAATCGCACGTGGAGTTGGCCGAAATGCTCGGGATTTAGACCCGGCACACCGTCGAGACGGTTTAGGTATGGGTTACCTCGCGCTAGCCATCGTTTCTGGCTCAGTGCTGTGGCTACATACTCAAGGATTTTTGTCGGGATTAGTTAGTGCCGTCATCACCGGCGGCATCGGAATGTTTGATTTTGTTGCTCCTATTGCCTTTGCAGGAATTGCAGTGCAAATCCTGCGTCACCCTGATGCATCAAAAGAACGTAATGGTCGCTTGATCATTGGGTGGTCATTGTTTGCGCTCACCGTGATCGGTATTGCGCACATCCTGAAGGGGAATCCAAGCCCTTCTGCTGGCGCACTTGCCATGCGTGAAGCCGGCGGTTGGGTCGGTTGGTTGTTTACGGTCGCCTTTGTCAGTGCTGTGGGTAAAGCAGTCACACTTGCACTTCTTTCGCTGCTGACGATGTTTTCACTGTTGATTATCACGGCAACTCCGGTAAATAAAGTTGTGCCACGCATTCGTGAGTTCTTGTCATCGTTCACTAAGTCAGATAGTGAAGACGATGAAGAAGTGAGTAAGTCGAAATCAAAGCGCAAACTACTTGAACGTGATGATGAAGTCCTAGAAGTCACTGATTCCAAACGTAAGTGGTTCCAACGCAAGGCTAACGAATCTGCGATTGATCCAGCACTGACCATTGGAGAACTTGACGGCGATATTCCGTTTATGGATCCACTAGTCAACATTCCTGTATCGCAACTTGATACCGACATTGTTGAGGTGTTGCCAACAAGTGAACAACCAACGATTGCGGTACCCATTGCGAACATGGAACAGGACTCCGTTGACGGCGATGCCACTACACAATCGAAACCAGTTGCTAAGGCAAAACCTGCAGAGCAACTACCGTTAGCGTGGGCATCGCACTATGTTTTGCCAGACACAAATTTGCTCAAGCCTGGTCCAGCGCCAAAAGCTCGTACTAAGGTCAACGACCTTGTGATCGAAAAGCTCACAGAAGTTATGGAGCAGTTCGACATTGATGCCCGGGTGACAGGTTTTCAACGTGGCCCAACGGTGACGCGTTACGAAGTTGAGCTCGGACCAAGAGTCAAGGTAGAACGCGTTACTGCCTTAAGTAAAAACATTGCTTATGCGGTGGCTTCGGCAGACGTGCGTATTTTGTCTCCTATTCCTGGCAAGAGTGCTATCGGAATCGAAATACCGAATGCTGACCGCGAAATTGTGTCGCTCGGCGATGTTATGCGCAGCAATGAATCACGTGGCGACCTGCATCCGATGCTCGTGGGTCTAGGTAAAGATGTTGAAGGCGGCTTCACCGTTGCCAATCTTGCCAAGATGCCACACCTATTGGTTGCTGGAGCGACGGGTGCCGGTAAATCGGGTTGCATGAACACACTTATTACGTCAATTTTGATGCGTTCAACACCTGAAGAAGTCCGCATGGTGTTAATCGATCCCAAGCGTGTGGAATTAACTGCATACGAAGGCGTTCCACATCTTCTTACGCCAATCATCACGCATCCAAAGAAAGCTGCAGATGCGTTGCAATGGGTTGTGAAAGAAATGGAAGCACGTTACGACGATCTAGCCAACTATGGTTTCCGCCACGTTGACGATTTCAATAAGGCAGTTCGCGGCGGCAAGATTGCACCACCTCCTGGTAGTGAGCGCGTGCTGCGTCCATATCCGTACTTACTTGTCATCGTTGATGAGCTTGCGGATTTGATGATGGTCGCACCGCGTGATGTCGAAGACTCGATCGTTCGCATCACTCAACTTGCTCGCGCAGCAGGTATTCACTTAGTACTGGCGACTCAACGACCAAGCGTTGACGTGGTTACGGGCTTGATTAAGGCAAACGTGCCAAGTCGTCTGGCTTTTGCGACATCGAGTTTGGCTGATAGCCGAGTTATTTTAGATCAACCGGGTGCTGAAAAACTTGTTGGTCAAGGAGATGGTTTATTCCTGCCTATGGGAACGAGTAAGCCGATTCGAGTACAAGGTTCGTGGGTGACGGAGGCTGAGATTCGCGCCGTCGTCGCTCACTGTAAATCACAGATGGAACCGCAGTATCGCGAAGACATCACCTTGCCAGCCGTAGACAAAGGTGAAATTAACTCAGACATTGGTAGTGACTTAGAAGAGCTATTAACGGCTGTGGAGTTTGTAGTGGCAACCCAAATAGGTTCGACATCTATGTTGCAGCGAAAAATGCGCATAGGTTTTGCCAAGGCTGGACGATTGATGGATTTGATGGAAACCCGCGGGCTTGTAGGACCTTCTGAGGGCTCCAAAGCACGCGAAGTACTTATTACCGCAGAAGACTTGCCTGGCACGTTGGCAATGCTTCGCGGCGAATAGGCTCTATCGAGTGACCACCACTCCACGCGTATCAATTGTCTCTTTAGGTTGTTCTCGAAACGACGTTGATTCTGAAGAACTCGCCGGACGATTATTAGCTGACGGTTGGTCTATTGAAGACGGTGACGGCGACACAGACGTCATTTTGGTCAATACCTGCGGATTTATCGAGCAAGCGAAAAAAGATTCCATTGACACTTTGCTACAAGCCTCGGATTTAAAAGATGCTGGTCGCACCACGAAAGTTGTAGCGGTCGGATGTATGGCGCAGCGCTACGGAAAAGAACTTGCAGCCGAACTTCCTGAAGCGGATGCAATCTTTAGTTTTGATGACTACACGGACATTGGTGCTCGGTTACGTGATGTTCTCGACGGACGCTCATTTATTGCGCACGATCCCATTGACCGACGCACGATGTTGCCAATCTCGCCAGTAGATAGGCGAGTTGAGGAATCTGGCGCTCCGGGTATGGGTCCTCATATTTTCCGCAGTCGTTTAGATCAACAGCCATGGGCGCCGTTGAAAATTGCTTCTGGTTGTGACCGACGATGCACGTTTTGTGCAATTCCGGCATTTCGTGGATCTTTCGTATCGCGACCTGCACAAGAAATTCTTGAAGAGGCTGCCTGGCTTGGGCAAAACGGGGTCCGTGAGGTTTTCCTGGTAAGTGAAAATTCAACGTCTTATGGAAAAGATATTGGTGACTTACGGATGTTGGAGAAACTTCTTCCGGCACTGACACAACTTGAAGGACTAGAACGCGTTCGTGTGTCTTATTTGCAGCCGGCTGAAATCCGACCAGATCTCATTCGCATCATTGCTCAAACACCAGGTGTGGTTCCTTACCTTGACTTGTCATTCCAGCATGCCAGCAATGCCGTACTTCGACGCATGAAGCGTTTTGGCGATAGTGACAGTTTTATGGAACTACTTACTGCTGCCCGCGTGCTGAATCCATCAATAGGCGCTCGCACGAATTTCATTGTTGGATTCCCCGGTGAGACGGAAAACGATGTTGAAATACTGGCGCAGTTCATCAATGATTCGAAACTTGATGCGATTGGTGTCTTCCCGTACTCAGATGAGGATGGAACCGCAGCCGTGCAACTTGATGGTCATTTGTCTGACGACGAAGTTCAAGCGCGTTTTGATCACATCAGCTCACTTGCCGAGCGCGTAACAGAAGAAACTGCAAGTTCCCGTCTGGGCTCCGTTGTCAGTGTTCTGATTGAGACCGATGACAATACGGGTCGCGCGGAGCACCAAGGACCAGAAGTTGATGGCACAACAGTCGTTATGGCCGGTCGTCAATTACAGATAGGTGAGATTGTCCAAGCTACAGTTATTGGATACGACGGCATTGATTTAATTTCCGAGGTGAATGTGTGATGGCAGAGCAAGGCAATCTTGTTCCTGACCAGATTGGTGACGCTGTGAATCCTGCGGCGGCACTTAACAATCTTGCGAATCGTTTAACGGTGTTGCGATTGATTCTGGTACCACTTTTCATAGGTGCGATGTGGCTGTACGACGTTTTTGAAATTGCTCAGTGGGCATCTGCAATTATTTTCCTTGGTGCTGCATTAACAGATGTTGCAGACGGCCAAATCGCACGCAAGTACAACTTGGTGACTAACTTTGGCAAAATTGCTGATCCGATTGCTGACAAATTATTGGTGGGATCTGCCTTTGTTTTGCTTTCACCTGACCCGATTCCATGGACAATCACCGGAATTGTTTTGGCACGCGAATTAATTGTGACGATAATCCGATTCTTAGTGATTAAGCGCGGTGTAATACCTGCGAGTCGAGGAGGCAAAGCTAAGACGCTGAGCCAAACTATTGCGATTGTTTTGTTATTGATTCCAACTCAGTTGACTGGGTTGCTCCTTGGGCCAATTGCGTTGACGATTGCTGTTGTACTGACTGTAGTTACGGGTATTGATTTCTGCGTCAAGGCTTTTCTTTTGGTACGTAAGGCGTCCACACAAGCGCCGCAGGAGGCAATGTGAACACCGACCTTGATTCGTTAGTGGTTACCGTAATCCTGGCTCTCGAAGGCCGCACGTTAGCGACTGCTGAATCCATTACGGGCGGGTTAATCGGTGCGACACTGACTTCAGTTCCAGGTGCATCCAGGGTGTATCGCGGTGGAGTGATTTCGTACGCAAGTGACTTGAAAGTGTCGCTTGTGAACGTTCCGCAGAACTTACTCGACGATGGTGGAGCAATTCAATCTGAAGTTGCGCTAGCCATGGCTAAAGGTGCGGCACACAATTTGAACGCTGACTTTGGTTTGGCAGTAACAGGTGTAGCTGGTCCGGATTGGCAAGATGGAAAGGCACCTGGGACGGTCTATGTTGCCTGCGTTGAACGAGCACTCGATGGAACGTTTATAGATTCATCAATCCAAGAGCTTGAATTGAACCCAGAAATTGGTGATATTCGCCAAAATCGTGCGGAAATTCGCGAAGAAACGGTGGCTGCTGCGCTCGAATTGTTGCTGACTTTCCTCTAGCAAAAGGTTCGCAAGCAAATGTCGCATGTTCAGGGTACGTTTGGATTAATCCAAGAAACCGCATATTTAAGGTCAAATGGAATAACTAGCCCGATAAGTGAGTTGGAATAGACACTATGACGAAAACACAGAACACCTCAGTCACACATGCCATCAAGATCGCATCGCATACTCCGGTATCGACATCGGGACAAAGCCTTTCTAGCCAAGTCGCCGAGCGCCAGACTATGTCTGCAATGCCGCGAGTAGCTCATAAGCCAATCTTGTTACGTCATGTCATTGGCGAGGAACTGCGTCGTCGTCGTCAAGAACAACAGCGCACACTTCGCGAGGTTTCTCGAGTTGCACAGGTCTCGCTTGGATACCTATCCGAAGTTGAACGTGGTCAAAAAGAAGCATCAAGTGAGTTGCTAGCTTCAATTTGTGCCGCTCTTGATGCCTCATTAAGCGATTTACTTATTGACGTGTCGGCTCAAGTTGCCCAGCGGGAAGCAAAGTTCGACCGCATTCTTTCGATGTAATGCGTCTGACTGATTTTTGGGAGCGGATGGAAACCGCTTTAGGTTCCGGCTACGCACGATCATGGGCCGCAGACTTTCATGTGGCTGACTTACAAGGTCGCACAGTTGACCAAGCATTATCAGATGGAGAAGACACGCAGGTAATCTGGCGTGCGGTTCATAAGACTCTGAACTTGCACCCCAAGTATCGTTAGGTGCATGACTCATCCACTGTTAACTCCAGTAAGTACTGATCCGATTGTGCAAGCACGTATTGATCTTGCAGCGGCCCATCGCCTTGCGGTGAAGTACGGATTCAATGAAGGTATTGATAATCACTTCACGCTCATGGTCCCTGGCTTTGATGACCGATTCTTTTTGGCACCATTTGGTTTGCATTGGAGTGAACTCAAAGCCAGTGACTTCGTCATAGTTGATTTCAACGGCAATGTACTCGAAGGGCCAGAACACACACTCGTTGAAGACACTGCATTCTTCATTCACGCACCTATGCATGGATCAGCACGCTCACTCCAGTGCGTTTTACATACGCACATGCCATACGCAACAGCGATCAGCCTTTTAGAAGAGCCCGAGCTCGAAATGATTAGCCAAAACTCGATTAGTTTCCGAGACAACACCTTTTATGACTGTGAGTACAAGGGTCTCGCGCTTGATAAGAGCGAAGGCGAACGGATGACCCGAGCACTAGGCGAGAAAGATGTCCTACTGCTTCGAAATCATGGCATTGTGACGACTGGGAAAACCGTTGCCGATGCCTGGCAGCTCCTTTACTTTTTTGAACGCACGGCTGAGTCCCATGTGCTGGCAATGTCCATGGGTCGACCAATCCGTAAGGTCGAAAAGGACATAGTCGATGTGACAGTCGAGCAGATGGCGGCTTCTCCAACGGTTATGGGAGTTGATAGGGCAGCCCTGCATTTCGCTGCTCTGAAGCGAATTCTGGACCGTACCGAGCCTGAATACGCCGCTTAGGACGGTTATCTGTTCGGCGCGACACGCCCAAACACCCAAGATCTGGCAATTCGAACACTTGTTCGATAGTGTGTACTTCAAGCAATAAAACCGCAGAAAGTACAGCGGATTGTGCTTGGTAAGGCTCGTGAACTCTGCGATTCAACAGCCGAACCAAACCCACAGTCCCTGGTTAGTAAGTCGGCGGTGTCGGAGGTCACTCATACGGTGGCGTTCACACCAAAACAACTAGGAGTAACACATGGCCGCTCAGCGAGCACCCAAAGAAACAACACACAATGGCAGCGATCGAGACAAAGCTCTTGATACCGCGCTAGCCCAGATTGAAAAGCAATTCGGAAAAGGCTCAATTATGCGCCTTGGACAGGAAGAACGAGTTCCTGTCGAAGTCATTCCAACAGGTTCCATCGCACTCGACATTGCGTTGGGTATTGGCGGATTGCCTCGTGGACGAATTGTAGAAATCTATGGTCCAGAATCTTCCGGTAAGACAACTCTTGCGCTCCATGCAATTGCTAGTGCTCAAGCATCTGGCGGCATTGCGGCTTTTGTTGATGCCGAACATGCTTTTGATCCCGAATATGCAAAGCGTCTTGGTGTGGATATCGATAACTTACTTGTGAGCCAACCAGACACTGGTGAGCAAGCTCTGGAAATTGCGGACATGCTTATTCGTTCCGGCGCACTTGATCTCATCGTGATTGACTCAGTAGCTGCTCTTGTACCTCGCGCCGAAATCGAAGGTGAAATGGGCGACAGCCACGTTGGACTTCAAGCTCGTTTGATGTCACAGGCACTGCGCAAAATCACAGGTGCGTTGAGTAACAACAACACGACCGCAATTTTCATTAACCAGTTGCGCGAAAAAATCGGCGTTATGTTCGGTAGTCCAGAAACAACCACTGGTGGTAAAGCGCTTAAGTTTTACGCATCTGTACGACTCGACATTCGTCGCATTGAAACACTCAAAGACGGAACCGATCCAGTCGGCAACCGCACGCGCGTCAAGGTTGTCAAGAACAAAGTGGCTCCACCGTTTAAACAAGCTGAGTTCGACATCATGTATGGCGAAGGAATCTCACGTGAAGGTGGCATTCTCGACATGGCTGTTGAACATGGTCTAGTCCGTAAGGCTGGTGCTTGGTACACCTACGAAGGCGACCAACTCGGTCAGGGCAAGGAAAACGCTCGTCAGTACCTCAAAGACAATCCTGGTTTGACCAATGACCTTGAGAAGATGCTGAAGGACAAACTCATCATGACGCCTGGAAAGGCTGACTTGCAGGTTGTCCCTGAGCCAATCGATGAAGACCTCGAGGATTAATGACTAACTTGGACGAAACGGATCAGCCACACGCTGATCCGTTTTCGTTTGCCCGAGCAATTGCCCTAAGGCAACTCAATCTCATGCCACGTTCCCGGATGGAGCTGGCTAAGAAAATGGCAGACAAAGGTGTTCCGAGTGAAGTGACAGAAGTAGTCCTCGACCGACTTGCTGATGTGGGGTTAGTTGATGATCGTGCCTACGCAGAACTGTTCGTTCGCAGCAAAACACGAGGCAAAAAGCTGGCTCGTCGCTCGCTTCGCATGGAATTAGTAAAACGAGGCATTGACCCCGAGATTATTTCGGAGGCGCTCACTCCGGTCACAGATGACCTTGAGATTGAGATGGCTAACGAACTAGTCGAGAAAAAGTTACGTAGTTTGTCCTCAGTAGAGTCTCACGTGGCAAAACGCCGACTATCGGGGCTTTTAGCTCGAAAAGGGTATTCAAGTTCGGTGATCATGCGGGTGCTCTCGCAACATTTAGACTAAGACAATGACCGAAACCTATGAAGTGCGCACACTGGGCTGCCAGATGAATGTGCATGACTCTGAACGGATTTCCGGTCTACTAGAAACGGCTGGATATGTTCTTGCCGATGCTGGTTCACAGGCTGATCTTGTCGTGTTTAATACCTGCGCGGTTCGAGAAAATGCCGACAACAAACTTTATGGGGCACTAAGTCAGCTCAAGCCACTCAAGAAAGAGAATCCAAATCTCAAGATTGCGGTTGGTGGTTGCCTGGCTCAGAAAGACCGCGGAACCATCATTGACAAAGCACCTTTTGTTGATGTGGTTTTTGGTACTCACAACATGGATGCCTTACCTGCGTTGCTCGAACGGGCTCGGATTGAACAAGAGGCCCAGATTGAAATCCTGGAGTCTCTGGATGTGTTTCCTTCGACACTGCCCGCACGGCGCGATAGCGCCAGCACGGCTTGGGTGTCTATCAGTGTGGGATGCAACAACACCTGCACGTTTTGTATTGTCCCTGCGTTGCGCGGTCGCGAAAAGGATCGACGTCCAGCTGACATCTTGAATGAAATCAAGGCTCTCGTTGATCAGGGTGTTTTAGAAATTACGTTGCTGGGCCAAAACGTCAATGCCTATGGTGTTGAATTCGGTGACCGCTACGCTTTTGCGGACTTGCTTCGAGCATGCGGATCAATTGACGGCCTAGAACGTGTTCGCTTTACCAGTCCGCACCCACGTGATTTCACCGATCATGTCATTGATGCGATGGCTGAGACTCACAATGTCATGCCTCAACTACACATGCCGTTGCAATCTGGATCAGATCGCATACTTTCGGCGATGCGTCGCTCGTACCGAGTGGAAAAATATTTGGGAATCATTGATCGCGTGCGCACAGCCATGCCGGATGCTGCAATTACAACTGACATTATTGTGGGTTTCCCTGGCGAGACCGAAGATGATTTTCAACAAACCATGAATGTGGTTTCACAAGCACGGTTCATGAACGCATACACATTCCAATATTCAAAACGACCGGGTACACCTGCTGCAACGATGGACGATCAAGTTGCCCCCGAAGTAGTCCAGGATCGTTACGAGAGATTAGTTGCACTCGGTAACGACGTGTCTTGGGAAGAAAACAAGAGTTTTGTTGGACAGACCGTTGAAGTGCTCATTGCGACTGGAGAAGGTCGCAAAGATCAGAACACAGGTCGTCTTTCAGGTCGTGCTAAGGATTACCGGCTTGTGCATGTTTCAAAAACGCTTGATGGTGTCGAACACAACATTCGCCCCGGTGACATAGTGACTGCCACAGTTACACATGCTGCACCACATCACCTCGTGGCCGACACATTGTTGTCAGTACGCACCACAGTCGCAGGTGACATGAGTGAAATTGGTCAGACCCCGTCAACTAACGGTGTCATGTTGGGAATTCCTACCCTGCAACGGCTCTAATCATGCCGCCCACGTTTGTAATTCTTGGGCCAACTGCTGTTGGCAAGACGGAATTGTCACTAGAACTTGCAGTGACATTAGCCGAAAAATTTTCAGATTCTGAAATAGTCAACGCCGATTCCATGCAGTTGTATCGCGGAATGGACATAGGTACAGCTAAAGTTTCGCTGTCTGACCGACGCGGAATTATGCACCACATGCTTGATGTGCTCGACGTGACCCAGACTGCAACAGTTGCTGAATACCAACGCGATGCTCGTGCTGCAATAGAGCAGATACACCAGCGCGGCCATGCCGCTGTCGTTGTCGGTGGATCGGGGCTCTTCATCAACGCATTGCTTGATGACATGCAGTTTCCCGCAGGTGACCCCGAAGTGAGACTCAGACTTGAAAAGGAAGCCGAAGACATCGGAACCGCGGCAATGTATGAGCGGCTAGTCACACGTGATCCCATAGCGGCCGCGCCGGTTTTACCGACGAATCTGCGTCGAATTATTCGAGCACTCGAAGTCATTGAAGTAACTGGTGCAGCGCCTATAACGTCAATGCGAGAACTTCCTGAGGTTGTTCCGGCTATTCGCGTGGGACTTCGTCGGGATCGCTCAGATATAGATTCGCGCATCTCAACCAGAGTCGAGCTTATGTGGCAGCAAGGATTTGTTTCAGAAGTTGAGCACTTGCTGTCTCTAGGACTAGAACAAGGAGTGACAGCATCTAAAGCCCTGGGCTATCAACAGATAGTAAGTGCCATTAAGGGTGAATGTTCTATGGAGCAAGCCAAAGAGGACACCGTATTTGGCACCAGGCGCTATGTTCGACGGCAAGAATCGTGGTTTAAGCGAGATTCGCGCATTCATTGGTTCGATGCAGATTCTGTGACAGCAGACGACGTGATAACACTGGCGAATAGAATTGGCTCAACATGAGTTCACACCATACTTCTCGCGTGCCATTCCTTAAAGGTCATGGTGCTGGAAATGATTTCGTGGTCGTCAATGATCTAGACGGCAAATACGACTTCACGGCTGACCAAGTAGCGCGTATTTGTGATCGTCACCGTGGAATTGGCGCAGATGGTGTTCTACGCGTGATTCGTAAAGATGATCGCTTCTTCATGGATTATCGCAATGCAGATGGATCAATTGCAGAAACCTGTGGAAATGGTTTACGCGTATTTGCCCGATATCTCGTAGAACACAATCTTGAGTCACGAGGTTCATTTGACATTGGGTCTCGAGCTGGGGTAGTCCGAGTCACTATCGACGAAAACGATACTGACTTCAATAACATTGCGGTGGAAATTGGTAGAGCAACCTGGCCAACCACCACTGAGGCGCCACGAGTGACAACTCCACAGGGTCAATGGGATGCGACTGCTGTTTTTGTTCCGAATCCTCATTGCGTTGCAGTAGTTTCTGACATCACTGCAGTTGGTGACTTACACACCAAACCCGTTGTAGAACCTCAGTCAATTTTTCCGCATGATGCCAACTTTGAATTCATTGAACAACGCGGCACACATCACATTGGAATGCGAACATACGAGCGAGGAGTTGGAGAAACTCTCGCCTGTGGCTCCGGCTCGTGTGCTGCAGCCGACGTATGGGCCAAGAGCAACAACCTTGGTGACACGTGGACTATTCAAGTTGATTTACTGGGCGGAACAGTTTTCGTTGATAGTCGTGACGGTGTGCTCACTTTGCGTGGTCCCGCACGAATTGTTGCGACAGGCGAATTGAGCGTGGACTTCTGAGCGACTTTGATGATGAAATTTCGTTAGATCTTGAGGCTCGGCAGGGACTTCGCCGCATTGTTGGTTTAGGTACTGAGCTCGAAGATGTAACTGAAGTTGAATATCGCCAGCTGCGGCTTGAAAAAGTCGTACTTATTGGTGTGTGGACGTCTGGGACTTTGGACGCTGAGGAGCGTTCAATGGCCGAGCTGGCCTTATTGGCGCAGACTGCTGGCTCGCAAGTGATGGACGCCATGATTCAACGTCGAGACAGACCAGATCCCGCTACCTACATCGGTTCAGGCAAGCTGGCGGAACTCAGAAGCGTTGTTGTGGCAACGGGTGCTGACACTGTGATTTGCAACGGAGAACTGTCGCCAGGTCAGTTACGCAAAATGGAAGAAGTGGTGAAAGTTAAGGTTGTCGACCGCACCTGGCTCATCCTGGACATTTTTGCGCAGCATGCCCGCAGTCGTGAAGGTAAGGCGCAAGTAAGTCTTGCTCAAATGCAATACATGTTGCCGCGCTTGCGGGGCTGGGGTGAGTCACTGTCTCGTCAGTCAGGTGGCCGCGTAGGTTCACAAGGTGGCGGAATTGGTACCCGTGGGCCAGGTGAAACAAAGTTGGAAACCGATCGTCGACGTATCGGTAAGTCCATGGCAAAACTGCGTCGCGAAATTGCTGACATGGAAAAGTCGCGCACAACACAAAGAGCTGCCAGACGAAAAGGCAACGTTCCCAGCGTTGCGATTGCGGGGTATACAAACGCCGGAAAATCAAGTTTGCTTAATCGACTCACTCAAGCAGGCGTACTGGTTGAGAATGCGCTGTTTGCCACGCTAGATCCCACTGTTCGTCAAGCACATACTTCGACCGGACGTGAGTTCACACTGAGCGACACTGTGGGATTTGTCAGAGACCTCCCACATCAACTTGTTGAGGCTTTCCGTTCAACCCTCGAAGAGGTTGCAGCAGCTGATCTCATCGTTCATGTTGTAGATGGAAGTGATCCAGATCCTTACGGACAAATTCGAGCAGTGCGTGAGGTACTTGCGCAAATTGATGCCATTCACATCCCTGAACTCATTGTGATTAATAAAGCAGACCTTGCAGAAGCCCATGCTCTTGCCGAGTTGCAACTCAAGGAAAAAAATTCAGTAATTATTTCCGCTAAGACCGGGCTTGGGCTTGAAGATTTACTTCGGCTCATAGACGAGCAGTTACCGTGGCCACAGGTTGATATCAAGGCAACGATTCCGTATGACCGCGGCGACATCGTTGCGCGGATTTATCGTGAAGGTCAAGTTATTAGCCGCACCGATGTCGAACAAGGCAGTGTCGTCATAGCACGAGTGCCCCAGTCATTAGCAAGTGTGATTGAACCACTCTCTAGCGACTGAGGCACTCAATAGTGAATGCGCTAGGCATTCACGACGTGCTTAGTTTTACTGTGGAACTGGTGATGGCCACAGTGGTGAAGGTGTTGCAGTTGGCGACTGGAATGTCTGTCGAATGGCAACCTGAGTTCCACTTTCGCGGCCAGAGAAATATCCACCTGATGTGTAATACGTATATGGGCTTGCATCACCAAAACTATTGGTGTCAAGAATGCTCACTGCGATGTAATCGGGATTTGTCCAACCGAATGTTCCGCCACCGTTTGCTGAGTCACAGATAGCGAGTGCAACTTGGCCCACACCTGGGTGATCAACGTTTGTGCTCTTGTAATACGCGAGCATTGGAAGACAACCACCATTGACCCAACCATTGTTGTCATGGTGGCCATTGGACGTATTAGCGGCTAAGCCCTTTACCTGAGTGCGCATCTTTGCTGCGAACGGAGCTGCTGGTCCTGGATTTATCGGGGAGCATGAAGAGATAAGTCCACAATATGCAACTGCAATGTATGGCGAAACACCTTGGAACTTGAATGACACGATTCCGTCTTGCCATTCTCCATTGATGTTCCAGTTTCCACCGGAGTAGGAAATATTTGCCTTGACTTTGGCTGTTGTTGACCCTGCGTCAGTGCGTGGGACTGGATTGCCGAAGAAAATCGATCCGTTGTATGTAGTCAGGTCCACAGTTCCGCGGGCAGACGCCTGCATTTCCGTGCCTAATGCTTGGTAGCTAGCTCCACAAGCGCTTAGCGCTAGTGACGCTGTAGCGGCTATCGCCACAAACGTTATTTTCTTAAACTTCATAGTGTCCTCCGAAGTACTTGTAGGGCATTTCGGTTAGCCCCCGCAACTTATCCACCGTAACCCATAATGTCGGATAAAGCATCCATGCTTGGATAAACATTTGGGTCATGGACCTGAGATACCGTGTACAAATGACCACTGGGACCTCCGTAGACAAGGCTTTGAACGCCGTTGTCACGGCACTTGGAGGAAGCCTCAGGCAAGGCCAACATGACATGGCAAATGCGGTATTTGAGGCTATGAAGTCTGGTCAGCACCTTGTGGTTCAGGCTGGAACGGGTACTGGCAAGTCTTTGGGGTACTTGGTTCCGGCTATTGTGCGAGCGGCCGCTGGGGTAGACGATGACGGGGAGAACCGCACTGTCGTAGCAACGGCAACGCTTGCGCTCCAGCGCCAATTAATCGAAGAAGATTTACCGGCCGCTACCAACGCCTTGAAGACGCATCTTGGACGCAGTGTGAGTTTTGCAGTGTTAAAAGGTCGTCATAACTATGTGTGTTTGGACAAATTCAACCGAGACAGCCAAACAGCCTCGAGCGACGACGATGAGGACATGGCCCTTTTCGAGGTGTCGACCTCACGTTTAGGTAAGCAAGCCAAGAAACTACGAACTTGGGTCGCCGCGACAGACACTGGCGATCGAGACGACTATCCGCACGATATTGACGGGCGTCTATGGAAGTCAGTCACAGTCTCCGGTCGTGAATGTATCGGTGCCTCGAAGTGTGCTTGGGGACAAGACTGCTTTGCAGAAAAAGCTCGGGCTACGGCGCAGGCAAGCGACATTGTGATCACTAATCACGCTTTGTTAGTTCTTGACGTGATTGAAGGATTACCGATTTTGCCGCCGCATGATGTCGTGGTGATCGATGAAGCACACGAGTTAGTAGATAAAACCACGAATGCCCTAGCTGGCTCACTCGATGTGGCAGCTGTTGAGCGTGCTGCAAAAATGTCACGCAAGTACATAGATAACGCGACCTACGATCGCTTGATGGATTGCGCAGATAGTTTAGGTCTGGCTTTCAATAATGTAGAAACGTTTGGGACAGTCACTCGTATAGAAGAAATTGTTGGCTCGTTGCATAGTGCCATCACGTCAATTAGAGACGTGTGCAAAATTGCTGTAAACGAAATTGGAACATCCTCGACAGATGAACCTCAAGTAGCGGCTGCAAAAAAACGAGCTAAAGCGGATCTTCAAGAAATTTTGAACACATCTGGAGTTTTACTGACTACTGATGATTATGGAGTGAATTGGCTCAACACTGAGCGATCACCTATTGTGCATCACGCACCATTATCAGTAGCAGAATTTTTGCGCGATGCGCTATTTCATGACACGACCGTTGTTATGACAAGTGCGACATTAACTGTTGGCGGCAAGATGGACGCTGTTGCCAAGTCCGTTGGTCTTGTGCCGCAATCTTTGCGCGTGTCGACTCAGGATGGAGTTGATGAACCCGCCCGCAGCCCGGCAGTCGAGCTCAATTGGAAAGGCCTCGATGTCGGTAGTCCGTTTGACTACGCACGTCAAGGAATTTTGTATTGTGCTTCCCATTTGCCGCCTCCCTCGTCTACGGGCGTTGCAGAAGAGGCTCTTGACGAATTAGTAGACCTGATTGATGCAGCCGGTGGTCGCACGTTGTCTTTGTTTTCCTCGTGGCGTGGGGTTGAGCGAGCCTCGGAGTACCTAGGTATTCGTTTTCGCGGACGTGCTGATCGTCCGCTGATTGTGGCTCAAAAGGGCGATTCCGTGGTTGATCTGGTGCGACGATTCAAAGCCGAGCCGCGGGCAACATTGTTGGGCACGGTGTCCTTGTGGCAGGGAATTGATGTGCCGGGCAACACGTGCACCTTGGTCACAATCGATCGAATCCCATTTCCGCGTCCCGATGATCCTGTGATGTCGGCTCGCGCAGCTCGTGTTGATGCTCAAGGTGGAAGCGGATTCAGTTCAGTGCAAGTCCCTCGTGCCGCTCTGTTGCTCGCTCAGGGAGTTGGCCGACTTATTCGTAGCACCGATGATCGGGGAGTCGTAGCAATTCTGGACAGCCGACTTTCGACGAAATCTTATGGAAAAACGTTACGAGCAAGTTTGCCACCGTTATGGTACACAACCGACAAAGCACTAGTTCTTTCATCGCTACGAAACTTAGACGCTTCGGCTGACGCTCAATCGCATTAAAGATTGCATTGGCACAGCAGCCAACCTCACCTCATACTTTGCGACTCATACTTTGCGACTCATACTTTGCGAAGAACCGAGACGACCTTACCCATGATGACTGCGTTATCGCCCAGGATTGGTTCGTAAGCTGGATTGTGCGGCATTAGCCACACGTGCCCATCGCGTTTTTTGTAGGTCTTTACAGTTGCCTCGTCATCGATGAGTGCAGCAACGATGTCACCGTTTTCGCAGGTAGGTTGCTGGCGAATTACGACGAAGTCTCCGTCGCATATAGCCGCGTCAACCATCGAATCACCTTGTACGGTCAGCATGAATAATGTGCCTTCACCAACAAGTGACTTAGGTAGCGGGAATACATCTTCAACGGTTTGTTCTGCCAGAATCGGTCCGCCTGCTGCAATCCGTCCGACCAGTGGCACGTATGTAGCGGCTGGATTGAGATCACCGGGGGCTAGATGTTCTGGAGTTCCTGTTGGCATCCGGACATCAATGCCACGAGCAAGGGTGGCATTTCGACTAAGGAATCCCTTTTCCGCAAGTTGCACAACCTGGTACTGAACGCTAGAAGAGCTACTGAGTCCAACGGCCTCGCCGATTTCGCGAACACTAGGGGGAAAGCCTCGGTCAGCAGTGGTGGCTGTGATGAACTCGAGTATTTTGCGCTGTCGGGCTGTGAGCCCGTCTGTTCCGGCTGGAGAGTCTGGCAACGCCACAACATTGTCGGAAGTGTCGTCAGCTGCGACATCCGCAGCTACCGCGCTATTGAAATCGTCAGTAACTAGATCAACCTCGGATGAGTTGTCGCTTGGAATCTGGTGATTTGCCATGAAATCCGCACCTTCCTTAAGTGTCGTGGAGTTCGAAACGTGATTGCGTGCCTTACAACACGCCTTCTTTGACTACTTTAAAGCCAAACACGCCAATAATCAAACATTTGTTCGAAAATGAGTTGCATTGTGTCGGAAGGTGGGTATACATTTCAAACATGTGTTCGAATCGAACAAGTGTTCGAACTCTATCTAAGGAGATTATCGTGACTACTTCCCCTAGTACACACGCAACTCGAGGCCAGCTCACACGACGTGGACGCCGCGTGGTTGCTGCACTTTCACTCGTTCCTTTCGTGCTGACATTCCTGTTTCTCGGTATTCACAAAGCTCAGGCTGCAAGTGTTCCGGCTCAGATGGAGACGATTGTTGTGCAGTCCGGCGAAACGCTCTGGGACATTGCGCTTTCGGTGGATCCTGAAAGTGACCCAAGAAAAACTGTGTTCGAGATTGAACAAATCAATGGGCTCAGCGAAGGTTCGTTGCAGGTCGGTCAGCAATTAATCGTTCCCAGTCGTTAGTACATCGCGACACGCGCAAAAATAGCGGTTTATAGTGACGTGCTTGCAAAACCGCTATATCAGGCATAGAGTCCTACATCTAGTGGTTAGTTATATGACGAACCCCTACAAATTGTGGTCTATTCCACGCTTTTGACCTGTCAAACTGCGAAAATAGGGCACTTTTCACCGTAGGAATGTCACACCAGCCACTTGAGTAACAGATGTGAACTTGAGTCACACGAGTAACAGGCCACAAGGGCCCGAGTCGAAAGGTGTCAGCATGCATTGTCCATACTGCCGTCACGACGACTCCAAAGTGATCGATACCCGTGGTGCAGACGACGGGAATTCAATCCGTCGCCGTCGGGAATGCCCAGAGTGCGGCCGGCGCTTCAGCACAGTTGAAGCAATCTCCCTGGCTGTTATTAAGCGCAACGGGGTAGCAGTTCCATTCAGCCGCGACAAAGTAATCAACGGAGTGCGACGCGCCTGCAAAGGCCGCCCAGTGACTGAAGACGACTTAGCCAAACTTGCGGCCCGAGTTGAAGACACAGTTCGTCAATCAGCCTCAGCTGAAATACCAAGTAACGAAGTAGGACTCGCCATTCTTGGTCCACTTCGGGACCTCGATGAAGTGGCATACTTACGATTTGCTAGCGTTTATCGTTCATTCGAATCTGTCAGCGATTTTGAAATTGAAATCGAGGATCTTCGCAGCAATAAGTGCTCTTCCTCGGACACTTCCCACACTTCCGCAAAAATCGGCACGTCTGGGCGCACCCCAGTCACATCGCCGACCTAAAACTTTCCTTCCCCTAAGGCACTTCCCGAAAGCAAGACACCGCACGCACACAGAATTAGATAGAACGGTCCAGAGGAGAACACCATGACTGACACAGTCAACGCATCAACCGGTGCAAAGCGCAAAGGCAAGGGCATCTCGATGTCACGTTTGTACACCACACCAGGTGTGCATCCATACGACAGTGTTACGTGGGAGCCACGCGATGTGCTCCAGACCAATTGGAAGACTGGCGAAACCGTATTCGAACAACGCGGTGTTGACTTCCCAGATTTCTGGAGCATTAACGCCAGCACAATTGTGACAACGAAATACTTTCGCGGTGCAGTAGGCACGCAGGCTCGCGAAACGTCGTTGCGCCAACTCATTGATCGTGTTGTATTGACCTATGTCAAAGGTGGCCGCGACTATGGCTATTTCGCAACACCAGAAGATGCCGAGATCTTCGAACATGAATTGACATGGATGCTGTTGCATCAAGTCTTCAGCTTTAACTCACCGGTCTGGTTCAATGTGGGAACCTCCTCTCCACAACAAGTCAGCGCGTGTTTCATCCTGTCTGTTGACGACACTATGGACAGCATTCTTAACTGGTACCGCGAAGAAGGCATGATCTTCAAGGGTGGTTCCGGAGCTGGACTTAACCTTTCACGCATTCGTTCAAGCAAGGAACTTCTCAAGGGTTCTGGCGGAACCGCTTCGGGTCCAGTGAGTTTCATGCGTGGTGCAGACGCATCAGCCGGAACAATTAAGAGCGGTGGCGCGACACGTAGGGCAGCGAAAATGGTTGTTCTAGATATTGATCACCCAGACATTGAAGAATTCATCGAGACTAAAGTTCGCGAAGAAGACAAGATTCGCGCGCTACGCGATGCCGGCTTCGACATGGATCTTGGCGGCAAAGACATTATCTCTGTGCAATATCAGAACGCTAATAACTCCGTTCGCGTAAACGATGAATTCATGAAGGCTGTTGAAGATGGCTCACAATTCGGTCTTCGTGCGCGTTCCACTGGTGAAATCATTGAACATGTTGATGCACGTAAGTTGTTCCGCCAGGTAGCAGAAGCTGCGTGGGCATGTGCTGATCCTGGTATTCAGTACGACACCACAATCAATGAATGGCATACAAATCCAGAAACTGGTCGAATCAACGCTTCGAACCCATGCTCTGAATACATGTCACTGGATAACTCTTCGTGCAATCTTGCATCGTTGAACTTGATGAAGTTCCTCAAGGACGATGACACCTTTGATGGTGCAACATTTGCAAAGGCAGTTGAGTTCATCATCACTGCGATGGACATCAGTATTTGTTTCGCAGACTTCCCAACAGAAGCCATCGGCGACACAACACGCAAGTTCCGTCAATTGGGAATTGGCTACGCCAACCTTGGTGCGCTCCTTATGGCAACAGGTTTGGCCTATGACAGTGAAGGTGGACGCGCACTTGCAGCTGCGATTACATCACTGATGACTGGTACTGCATACAAGCGTTCTGCTGAACTCGCTGGAGTTGTAGGACCTTATGAAGGTTTCGCTCGTAACGCTGATGCTCACGCGCGTGTTATGCGTAAACATCAAGCCGCTTCCGAATCTCTCAAGACCGTCACGAGCCTTGACTCAAACGTGACCAAGCTTGCAACTGCTTCGTGGATCGAAGGCAACAAGATTGGTGAGCAAAACGGATGGCGCAATGCACAGGCTTCTGTGTTAGCACCAACCGGAACCATCGGATTCATGATGGATTGCGACACAACAGGTATTGAGCCTGACTTCTCGTTGGTCAAGTTCAAGAAGCTAGTTGGTGGCGGATCTATGCAGATTGTTAATCAAACAATTCCACGTGCGTTGCGCAAGCTCGGATACACCGAGGAGACCGTCGAAGCGATTGTTGAATACATCGCCGATAAGGGTCACGTTGTTGACGCACCTGGCTTGAAGCAAGAGCATTACGAAATCTTCGATTGTGCAATGGGAGAGCGTGCCATCAGCCCAATGGGACACGTGCGCATGATGGCCGCGTGCCAACCGTTCCTGTCTGGCGCAATTTCCAAGACAGTGAACATGCCTGAAGATGCCACAGTTGAAGAAGTAGAAGAAATTTACTTCGAAGCGTGGAAGATGGGTGTTAAGGCGCTGGCAATCTACCGCGACAACTGCAAGGTTGGTCAACCTTTGTCGGATGCCAAGGCTAAGACGAAGGAAGTACCAGCAACGGAAACTGTTGCGTTGTCACACCCAGTGCGTAAGCGTCTTCCAAAAACTCGCAACAGCCGCACAACATCGTTTGCGGTCGGTGGAGCAGAAGGTTACCTGACAGCCGGTGCATACGATGATGGCGCTCTTGGTGAAGTGTTCCTCAAACTGGGTAAGCAAGGATCTACTCTTGCCGGCGTTATGGATGCATTCTCAGTAGCAATCTCGATTGCACTTCAATACGGAGTTCCACTTGAGGCATTCGTGTCCAAGTTTGTGAACATGCGTTTCGAGCCAGCTGGAATGACAGACGACAAGGACATTCGCATGGCTCAGTCAATGATGGACTACATTTTCCGTCGTCTAGCACTGGACTACTTGCCTTACGAAAAGCGTGAAGCGTTGGGTATTTTCACCGCAGACGAGCGTGCCGGGCAGGTTGCTGGATACGACACGACACCAGCCGTGACGCAGTCGGTAGTAGAAGCAGTCGTTGAACAGTTGCAACAGAGTGCACCTGTGGCTCAAGCACCAATCCAGTTGCCAGTAGTTCATTCAACAGGTAACGCACATTCGTCAAGCGAGTTACTCGAGCAAATCACTGGTAAGACCAATGACGCACCACTGTGCATGACCTGTGGAATCAAGATGCGTCCAGCGGGGTCCTGCTATGTATGTGAAGGCTGCGGAAGCACCAGCGGCTGTAGCTAGTTAGCACGTTAATGTCATGTGTGAGGCGTCTGTATGAAACAGGTGCCTCACACATGTTTTAGCCGGATTACATCTAGCGCATCATTGCTATCAGATAGGTTCGATTCATGAGTAAGTGTGAGTGTGGGCAGGAACTGAGCCAGACATCATTACGCTGTGCGTACTGTGGTCGGAAATTTACTATCGATTCTCACCAATCAGGAAACATTGAGCAATCTCGCGAAGTGGACTGGGACTCGGAATTCAAGAAATTAGAAAGCGGCCAGTTACGCCCAGCACGAGCTGAAATTGTTCCTCGTCGTCGAGGATTTTGGTCGCGACTTTTTAAACGATAAAGCAACAGATGATTTACTTGAAAGAGTCGTTTTTCGCCGTATGTAAACGTTTGCGCCACTAGATTAGAAACACTCAAAACATGCGAAGGATCCATCGTGGCAAAAGTACTGCGTAAGCCTCAAAAACGATCATCAATTGCGGTCTCTGTCATTATGACGGTCGTTTTTGCGATAGGCGGAATCGCGATGCTTTCCAACCGCAATCATGATGAAGGTCCAGAAACGATTGCAATCGGCCAGCTGATGGATGACAATTCGCAGGTAGGTTCAGCGCAAAAAGTATATATGGGAATTCAGCTTCTTGATATCAGCCAAATTCATCCTGCAGATAGCACCTGGAACGCCAACTTTTATTTGTGGATGCGTTGGTCAGGTGACATTGACCCCACAACAGATTGGCAAATAATTAATCCAGGCTTCCCTGCGATGTACATTACAAAGACCTACTCATACACGAATGAAAAAGGATTACCGGAGCCATTTATTATGGCCAGTGGCGAGAAGTACCAGTTCGTTACGGTGTCAGCACAATTCGTGAATAACTTTGACATGACGATGTATCCGATCGATACACAGCAACTTGAAATAAATATTGAAAGCGCGGGTTATAACCGCAGCGAACTGGTCTATCTACCTGATACCAGTGCCATTAACCTGCATAAGGATTTTGCTGTCGATGGGTGGACTCTAGACAACATTTCCGTATTCACACAGCTGCATCATTACGACACGAGTTTCGGTCTTGGCGTCGGGGACAAAGCAGATAGCGACTACTCAATTTTTCGCACCACAATTGACCTCACGCGTCCGATTTCGCATGCCATGTGGAAGATGTTCCTTCCGATGTTTATTGTGTTTTTAGTTGCCTTGTTCTCATTGTTATTGAATTCTGATCGATTCGATGTGCGACTTGCACTTGCTGGATCAAGTTTGCTTGCACTCATCTTTTTGCAAATGGGTTACACGGGTGAACTTCCTTCACCATCTCCATTGGTGCTCATGGACCAAATTTATGCGCTTGCCTATTGTGCGCTAATTCTGACGATTGGGCGAATTATTTGGACAGCCGACGGAATTGTGCGACGAAGCCAAGACCCATCAGGACATTTTGAAGGCGATGCCATGATTGCCATTGCCACACTGATTGCGTTCTTTGTTGGTGTTTTCATCGTGATAAATAATTGATCCAGTAATGCAACTTACTAATGTCATTATCGGACTAACAATTGTTGTGACTTTTCTGGCATGGCGTTCGCCAGAGTTAATGGACAAACTGGTTTTTTTTGGTCCAGCCCTGTCACGCGATCGACAGTTCTATCGACTAGTGACTTACGGTTTCGTGCATGCAGATTTCTGGCATGTCGCATTTAACATGTTCACTCTGTGGTCATTTGGATCAGTAGCCGAAGAGTTCATTAATGCTGAGTTTTCTGGACTCGGTCCGCTGGTGTACTTAGCGTTTTATTTTCTTGCCTTAGTGATTTCCATTTATCCGAGTTACCGCAAGCATCGAAACGACATGTCCTATGTTTCTTTGGGAGCATCCGGTGCAGTGAGCGCCGTGCTGGCATTCGTCGTTATCAGTGATCCGTCAACTGGTGTTTATGTATACGGCATTCCGATGCGCGGGTGGCAATACCTCATTCTGTTCGTCGTCGGTTCGGTGTATTTCGGTCGCAAACCCAATTCACGAATTAATCACACGGCTCACTTAGTCGGAACAGTGGTGGGTCTAGTTTTCGCCATATTCGCAGGCTGGACCGTGGGCTACAACGTAGTTCACGAGTTTGTCACTTACGTAACTGCCTAATACTTTGCGCGTAGGTAGTCAGGCACACTAGCGCCAACATCCTGCGAAAAAATACTCAACTAGGTGTGGATAGCCTTGAGGTGGGGACAATGGCTAGTGGTTATCACACTCAGTGAATTTTGGAGGACTCATGAAAAGCTTCGGTAAATCGTTAGTAGTAACGGCGGTAGGGGCGTTAGTACTTTCTGGCTGCAGTTCTATCCATCTGCCCGGAAGCAATGGCGACGCAAAGCCAGCAGCGACGGTCGGCGGAGCCACAATGCCTACATTGAAGCCCGTCGTTTCAGAAGAAGTCGCTTGGGTTCAGACCATGCTAGGTAGTTCAACTCAGAGCGCCCAGATAGCTCATCTTGCGGCCACTAATACGGCCAATCCTGCGATCCAAACTATCGGCGCGGGAATTGAGTCAAGCCAGAACCTTGATATGCAGATCATGCAATCCTGGCTTGCGACGTGGAAGGCGGATGAAGGTCAACCTGTGGCCTTGAGTGGCGCACTGACAAGCGCGCAACTCACTACCTTGACAGGAGCACGTGATGCGGCATTTGATCAATCATGGACTGCTGCGCTCCTGGCATCTCACAAGGGTCAACTTGCGGCTATTGAGCAGTTCAAGCCTTTAACTACAAACACCCAAATCCTCAAATACATCCGCAGCCAAGAAGAGATCCTTAATGCCGAAATCAACCAACTTGTCGATCTCGCCGCATCTGAATAAAAACATTCGCCAAGACGCATATTTGTACACATGTAATAGTGAAGTGTGTAAAGTAGGTACTGCGGGGGACCTTTTAGGATTCGCACTGTAAGTGGATCGTTCATCAGAATCTGATGGCGATCCACTTACTGTTTTTCGTGCCTACCAAATTTGGAAATGAGTATCGTAAATTTCGCAGTTTGGTCCATTGATGGGAACTATGTCCTGCGGGCACGAGGAGAAAGCAACAACACAGTCCATTTCGGCTCGCATGGTGATGAATTCACCTGCGCCAGCAGGAGATGGCTCCCACGAAATGGAATTGTGATCACTCGTGTGAACCGGAATGTTCATAAACAGATTAAACGGTGCAGGATGAACAAGACGCTTCACATCGATGTCGTCAAGTGCCATCGCCAGATTGTCTTTGCAATTGAGGTGATACTCGGTGCATCCCAGTTGCTCATATCGGTATCGATCGCAGGATGGCATCAAAGTGTCATGAATACCTGGCGTTGAATCTTCAAGGATTGTCATGATGCCACGACGTTTTGTTGTCACGAGTGTGTCGCCAACCTGCGGGATGATGCGCAACAAGGCTGCATGCGAGTGATGCATCGACATGTATTCCTCCATGTCATTGCTGTTGAAGGCCCAGAAATCAATAACTTGCTGACCATAGGTATTGATGACTTTGAGGTGCTGACCCTTCTTCATAAATGCGGCTGCATATTGTCGTGCGGGAATGAGTTGTAGCTCGCTCATAGGAATCCTTCTCCACGGTTATGTGCACATTTCGGGTGCATTCTCTCCTTGGAACTTACTACGATGGAATCTCGCACCAACACTCACATCAAGGAAACTATATTTCGGCTTTAAATTGCCGTGATGAGTTTCCGCTTTAGGCTGTACCTCATGACTCCGACGAAATTCGACATTGTATTCAATGACGAGGTCTCTCATGCCCTAGTACAGGGACTACCTGTTGTGGCTTTGGAATCAACGATCATCAGCCATGGACTACCGAGTCCACGCAATATGATTGTGGCCGCTCAGATTGAAGACAGCGTGAGAGCTGGAGGCGCTGTTCCTGCAACAATCGCGATTCTTGATGGCATCGTGCACGTTGGTCTGACAGAGTCACAACTTGCTCAGTTGGGCGATCCAGCCAGCAACGTTGTCAAAGTGTCAACTCGCGATCTTGGACCGATTCTTGCAATGAAGGGCAATGGAGCAACGACGGTATCTGCGACAAGTCACATTGCGTATCTTGCGGGTATTAAGTTTTTTGCGACCGGTGGTCTCGGAGGCGTGCACAGAGGCGCTGTGGATACTTGGGATGAATCTGCAGACCTGGTGACGCTGGCTCGAACACCAATAACAGTTGTGTGTGCGGGTGTGAAATCAATTCTTGATGTAGGAGCGACGCTCGAACGACTGGAAACTCTCGGGATAACAGTTGTTGGCTTCGGCACAGATCGTTTTCCTGGCTTTTATCGAGCCGACTCTGGCCACGATGTGCCTTGGCGGGTTGATACGTTTGCGCAAGCAGCCGCGATTGCACATTCTCGTGATGAGATTGCGGCTCCGGGTGCAATCGTTTTAGCGCAACCCATCAGTTCAGATGAAGAGTTGGATGACCAACTGCATGACGTGACACTAGCTTCTGGTCTCCGTGCGGCACATGATGCTGGTGTTCATGGAAAGCACGTCACGCCGTTTCTTTTGGATTGGTTTCACACACAGACAGATAACAAGTCACTCGAAGTGAATGTCACCTTAATCAATGCCAACGCCCTTTTGGCTGCACACGTTGCAGTCGCCGCACACTCCATTTCGCCATGACGAGCATTGTTGTTTTCGGAGATATCAACGTTGACATCGTGAGTCGATTGTCAGGACCGGTTAACTTCGAATCAGACACAAATGCCACGACCCGGATGTCAGTCGGTGGCTCACCGAGCAATGTGGCTGCCTGGATCGCTTACTCAGGACATGATGTGTCGTTACTTGCGGCGGTTGCAGACGATGACCTAGGGACATTGGCACGTCATCGTTTGGCACAACGTGGGGTCAGAACGTCCCACATACAGACCATCATGGGCGGTCATACCGGAACGTGTGTCATTGTCGTTGACAGCGAGGGAAATCGAACCATGTTTCCTGACTTCGGAGCTAATCTGCAGGTGTCACTCACGCAACCATGTGCAGCGCAGATTCGACAAGCAGACATACTCGTCATGAGTGCCTATACGTTTATGCGCGCCGAGACACAGCAACAAGCGATAGATGTTGTGACACTTGCGAGAGAAAACGACACCTTCGTAGTGATTGACGCAGCGTCGAGTGCGCCGATTCGCACAGTGGGACCACAGAAAGTGCGTAGTTTTCTTGAACACGCAGACATCCTGTTAGCAAACGATGATGAAGTGGCCGCGCTGATAAGCGATGGTGAAACAAGTTGGCTCGGATCTCGATCAAACCTCATCATCAAACATGGAGCCGGCGGAGCGTCATGGTGGACCAATGGCGTGTTGATTACCCAGGTTCCCGCTCCTCGCATTGACGTTGTCGACACAACCGGCGCGGGAGATGCATTGTGTGCTGGAGTGGTCGGTGCACTTGGTTCTCACGGGTCATGGTTCGATGTACCTGTAGAAGTGAAATTCAACGCTCTTCGGACGGCTGTCGAGATTGCCTCACGTTGCTGCATACAACAAGGAGCGTGGCCCCAATGAGCAAACTAGTTATCGTGCGACATGCGCAAGCAATCGCAAGCGCAACAAGTGACCATGATCGAGAACTCACTGAAATTGGAATTGAACAAGCCCGCGCACTTGGCCAATGGTTGATTGAGCAAAAAATTTCTTTCGATCATGCAGTTGTGAGTGACTCTGTGAGAACTCGACAAACTTTTGATTTACTCGAGGTTGACTGCCCCGTGACACTTTCACCAGCCGCATACAACGCACGTGCTGGTGCACTTGCTCAGTTAGTGCGCGAAGTTCCCACCGATGCGCAATGCGTCCTGCTCGTTGCTCACAACCCAGGTGCCTTTGACTTAGCAAGCGCCTATGGCTATTACGCGGACATGACTCCAGGTAGCGCTGCTGTATGTGAGCTCATCGGAAGTCCGTCGGAGTTTGGCAATTTGCATGCGACAGTGACGGCATCCTTTCAACCGCCTGCCAATCAATAAACCTGTCAGGTTTTCGTTGTCTAGAAACTCTGGAGTCGAACCTCAGTCGGTAGGTGTGGACCGTTTCTTACCGGAGTCGGTGGCTACCGATACGGTCGTCACATGAGTTCCACACAACAATTTGCAGAACCTGGCGTGATGTCGCACCAAGTGATGTACAGCGGTGTCACTGGACTTTTTGTGTACGACGCAGAATATGTTGTGGTTGATGTCGAAACCTCAGGTTTCGACGCTTTCGCAGATGCACGCATTCTAGAAATTGCTGCACTTCGTACGAGCGGTGACGGTCAGGTCATTGAATCATTTCACACACTGGTGAATCCAGGCGATGGGCGAGTGGGTGCAGAATTCATTCATGGAATATCGCCATCAATGCTGATGGGCGCCCCGTCTTTTGAGCAGATTTGGCCGGCGCTTCGCAGCTTCTTAAGCGATGCAATCTTTGTTGCACACAATGCACAGTTTGATGCTTCGTTTCTTGATGCGGAAACTCGTCGCATAGGTATTGCGATGGATGTTATGCCAGGTCTGTGCACGTACTGGCTTGGACGTCGTGCGATGCCTCACCTGGAAAGGCACAAACTCGAGACCATTGCAGCAGCCCTGGGTATCAAGAACCATGGCGCTCATCGTGCTTTTGACGATGCTCTGGTGGTAGTTGAAGCGCTTCCGCACTTATTGACTGGAGTGCAACTACGACACCATGCTGAGGTCACACCAAAAATTGCACGCTTCGACGTGCCAATAAAAGTGCGCTAACTAGTCGATGACGACTTGACCATGAGTGGTTTGGAAAGTCACCGATTGAATACCTGGTTCATCATCTTCTACCCAAGCCAAGTTCACCGAATCCACAAATTCTTCGCCAGAGTCGCCTAGATATTGCGCAACACGTTCGCGATTTCCGCTCATCTTAATTTCACTGATTTTGATCGGTGAAGTGAAGCCAACTGAAGGATGTTGCTTGATGTCATTCCACGAGATGAAGTAAGGCAGTTGCGGATCTTCAATGAGGTCTAAGAGACCGATTTGTTTCCACGTGATGTCCGTGCCGTCTGGACGATGGCGATGACCCGGGACTGCTGGGCGTCCGAGACGTTCAGCCATGGGTTCGATGTCCTTGACCTGCACAACCCAACCCATCCAGCCACCGCCAGCTTCAGCACGTTGGTACACGGCGTTGCGAAATGGCGCGAGTTCTGCGGAAGGGTGATCTAGTGGGCTGACAACCTCGATGTAGGTTCCGCCTGCTAAAGGAAGAATGAAGTTCTGGGTGCCAAATCGAGGATGTCTTCCGCCATCAACAAATGCCGCACCAAGAAGTTGCCCGAGTCTTTGAACTGTGACAGCCAACTCGGTGGCTTTCACTGCGTATGAGACGTGGTCTAACTGCATGGGAAAAACTCTGACATAGTCTCGCCCCGGTGTTGTCACCGGGGTAGGTGTTTTATTGCGACACGCATGCGGTGTGTCTTGCGGAATATCTGAGCACATATTGTCTAGATTCAGAGAGACACCCAGAGTGACGTCGGAGGGGAAGCCGCCGGATCTCTGGGTGTCTTTTATGTCCACAGCATCAGTTCGTCCACGGTCATACTTAGGCAACCTCGCTTCCGGCTTGTAGCCAACGAGCCTTGTGGCATGAACATACATTCACCCCGGCAACTGGTTGCCGCAATACCGCACCTCTTGGGATTTCAACCTCAAGAAAGTTGTGTCATCGTCGCATTCGATCAAGAAAACATTGAAGCAATTGTTCGTTGCGATTGGCAAAATGTGTCCGCTTCTGATGTGGCAAGTCTGAATGCTGAAATCCGCAAAGCACACAATCCATCTGTGGTGGTCATTGCCTACCGCAACGAAATAGTCGAACGACACGAGCTTGATCATGTTTTAGATGTCATTGAAGAATGTTCGCTACTAGACCTCTTAATGGTCAGTAATGGAACGTGGCGCTCACTCATGTGCGAAGACTCCGACTGTTGCCCAGCAACAGGTCACGCCCTCGAAGACATGGTTGACGAAATTGCGGTTGACTTTGTGCTTGCAGGAAGTGCTCCCTTCACGTCTCGGGAATCCCTTGAAATCAGCATTGCCTCGCGTGCATTGTCCGCAGACGACGCACACGAAAGAGACTTGGCATTTGATGTGTCGGCAGACCAAGAGCAATGTGACGTTTCACAAGAAGTCTTGCCGTGGCTGACCTCAGCAATTTTCGGCCACAAATACCTCACATGGTCTGACATGGCGAAACTGTGCCAACATGTGCAGGACTTTCACTACCGAGACGCAGTACTTCGCACGCTGTATGACCTTCCTGAAAAACGACTTGCTGCGCGTTCGCAATTGATTGACCTGGTTGGTCGGGCGCCCAAACAGTTTGTTCCCGTATTGGCAACCGTGCTGGCCGGGTGTGCATGGCTAGACGGAAACGGTGCGATCACGCGTATGGCCATTGATCGAGCCCTTGAGGCAGACAGCGATTACGGTTTAGCGAGACTGCTTGATCGCGCATTGACCTTTGGTGTACCCCCACGAGTATGGGCTGAGTCATTAGCTGCCGTCAGTATGGATGACTGTCTTGCTGGCGCTGCGTAAGACACATGCACAGGCTGTTTGAAACCAAATGTGCTGGGGCATACACAAAGCTCGTTCTCGGTTACATCGCGAGATTTCGGATATGGAGGTATGAGTTGAGCAAACTTAATCTCTCAACGAGTGCGCAGTCACGTGGTCTAGCCAGAATGCATGCACGTGTGTTCGTTGTTATGTCACTCGTGATGTCGATGGCTACATCAAGTAACGCCACAATCAGACTGCAATCGATTCCAACTCACGCCCGTGTCGCCTCGATTTCTACGTCTGCTCACGAAGGTAATGTAAAGATCCAATCCGGTGTCCGCTCACTTGCTGCGGTCAGAGGCGACGCATCAGTTGTGGGTGATGATCAACATAATGCTTATGTGGGCACCGGGGGATTACTACTTCCACATTCCTTTACAGGCGGCGGCGAGGTCAAAAAGCGAATTTCGAATTGTCTGACCTGCACATGGAAGTACACGACGTATTGTGCCCAAGGCACTGACTCGATGTGCGCGCATGCAGTCACCACGTGTCCGGCTGGCCAGATTCGTTATCGGGTGTGGTTTGGAACGGACGAGCAGTGGTTGTCGGTTGTTGGATCGGTGTGCTGGGGATGGAAAAGACCCGTAACTCGCAAAATCATCAACGAGGAAATCTCGCAGGTTGCAGTCAGAAATGTTCCAACTCTGAGCCCTGGATATGAGCCGCCTGGCGGTTCGTTGACATCTATTCCAGTTAATTTCCACTCGGGACAACCTCTCGAATTTCGAGCCGAACCGATGGTGGTGGCTGGCTACACCGTGCGAGTAGTAGCTGTTGCCAGATGGCTGTGGCGATGGGGAGATGGGTCTTCGCAGTGGACATCTAGCCCTGGAACAAAATATCCCGTTTTGAGCCTGACACATAGGTATCGCAAACCCGGTAGCTATTCGGTTCGCGTACACACTGTGTGGGCGGCCAAGTACACCGTTGCAGGATTTGGCACTTTCGACGTTTTGGGAGACCCCGTGACCCAGGATTCCTCGCTGGAGTTGACCGTGGACTCATCCCGAGTAGTCCTGACACCATGGGAATAAACCGCCTGACACCATGGCTATACCTAGTCAGAAGATGTCACCCGCACGAGATACACTAAAGTTGCATTCTTCGGAAATGTCGCCCAAGTTGAGCTTCTTGCTTGACAAGGGCTCTTGTTATTGGAGTACCACCACAGTAAAGAGGGACACGTGCCTAATTCCGCAAAGGCTGCTGCAAAAGCACCCGCAAAGAAAGTCGCGGCAAAAGCAACACCAGTAAAGAAATCGGCACAGCCTGCTAAAAAAGTTGCGGCCAAAAAAGTTGCCCCTGTCAAGAAGGCGCCGGCAACAAAAGCGCCTGCAGTCAAACCTGCGAAAGCTACTTCAAAACCTCCTGTGAAGGCGCCGGCAGCACCTGCCAAAAAAGCAACAAAGGCCGCAGCTCCAATTGCTAAAAAGCCAACCGCGGTTAAAGCACCTGCCAAAGCAGTGGCAAAAGGTCCGGTGAAAAGTTCTGCGGCTAAAGGCAAGTCTGCGGTCGAGAAATCAGCGGGTAAGTCACTTAAAGCTGTCAAGGGTTTAGTTGGCGATGATGAGTTAGTTACTGATGACGACATTGAAATTGAAGATGTTGAAGTTGATGTAGAAGTCGAAGTTGATCTTGAGGCGGCGGCAGTTCTTGAAGTTGAACTTGAAGTGGAGATCGCCGAAGATTTATCCGACCTCGAAGAGGAAACAGCGGTCGCAGCCCCAATCGACAGTGACGCATTAGTAATTTCGGATGTTGATGACACCGATGAACCTGTACAACAAGTTTTTTCAGCGGGAGCAACTGCGGATCCTGTTAAGGATTACCTCAAGCAAATCGGTAAAGTTCCGCTGCTCAATGCTGAAGAAGAAGTTGAGCTTGCAAAGCGCATTGAAGCTGGTTTGTTTGCCGAAGAATTATTAGCAACAAAGGGACCTTTTAAAGACCGTCGCCAAGGTGACTATGAATGGATTGCTGAAGACGGGCAACGGGCGAAGAACCACTTACTCGAAGCAAACCTACGTCTCGTAGTGTCCCTGGCTAAGCGGTACACAGGTCGAGGAATGTTGTTCCTTGATTTGATCCAAGAAGGAAACCTTGGTCTGATTCGCGCTGTTGAAAAATTCGACTACACCAAGGGTTATAAGTTTTCGACTTACGCAACGTGGTGGATTCGTCAGGCTATTACACGCGCAATGGCAGATCAGGCTCGAACGATTCGTATTCCAGTGCACATGGTGGAAGTCATTAATAAGCTTGCCCGTGTTCAACGCCAAATGTTGCAAGATCTTGGACGCGAACCTACGCCCGAAGAATTAGCTCGTGAACTCGACATGACTCCTGAAAAAGTTGTTGAGGTACAAAAATACGGTCGCGAACCAATCTCGTTACATACACCGCTCGGTGAAGATGGCGATAGTGAATTCGGTGACTTGATTGAGGATTCCGAAGCAATTGTGCCAGCGGACGCGGTGTCATTCACATTGCTGCAAGAGCAACTTGACTCGGTGTTAGACACCTTGTCGGACCGCGAATCCGGTGTAGTGAAAATGCGCTTTGGCCTTACAGATGGTCAGCCGAAAACCTTAGATGAAATCGGAAAAGTTTATGGCGTAACCCGTGAACGCATTCGCCAAATTGAAAGCAAGACAATGTCAAAATTACGTCACCCATCGAGGTCTCAAGTTCTTCGGGACTACCTCGACTAAATGCGTGTCGCAACCCTGCCTGACCTGAGTGGTCGGGCAGGGTGGTTTTGTATCTGTTGCCTTCCCTTAGGTGGAATCCGTGAACAAACGTGTCCTAGCCAGTGTTGCAATGAGCGCAGTTCTTGGGCTTGCTGCATGCGGCAGTTCCCCGCAAGGCGATGTGTCAGACCCTGGAGTAACAAGTAGTGCAACTCCAACGCTTCCACCTACTTGGTCGCTTACGGGCTTACCAGGACCTGCAGATGCGCAAACTCGGCAAATCCTGATGGTCAAGGTCGAGAATGACCCTGTTGTTCGTCCACAAACTGGGCTTGATTCTGCTGATTTAGTTTTTGAAGAATTAGTTGAAGGTGGCATGACTCGATTCGCCACGGTTTTTCAGTCAACGATTCCTGATGAAATCGGACCAGTGCGCAGCATCCGACATGTTGATGCTGCACTTGCTTCACCGATTGCAGATGCCTTTGTGTTTTCCGGTGGGGCACCAAAGACGTGGACGTTTGTCAAGGAAAAAATGCCGTCGAACATCAGCATCATCACTGAAAGTGGAGTCGGGGTTTATCGCAATCACAAGCATGTTGCTCCGCACGATGTGTGGTTGCAACCGAAAAAATTACTTGCTTCGCTAGCCAATGACAATTCAGCCTCTTCTGGATTTTTTGCTACAGCAGACAATGCTCAACTGGTTCCTATTCCGACTCCCACTCCATCTAGTGGACAGACGTCGGATCCAATCGCTGCGCCGTCAGTCAGTGCTTCCGCGAGTGATTCTGCAAGTACAGTCTCTAATGTCGCTGAACCAATAAAAAAAGTGAGCATTGAATTTAGTTCGTGGGAAAACCCCAGGTGGACTTGGTCTGCATCTGACAGTAAGTGGTTGCGATCCGAGCACTCCACGCCATTCGTGAATCCAGCTGGTAAGCAAATAGGTTTCACCAACTTGATCATCATCTTTGTCAAAACAATTGGCGCTGGTTATCGAGACCCCGCAGGTAATTACGTTCCGCGATCAGTTTTGACTGGGACAGGACCTGGTTATCTTCTAGTAAATGGGACAGAAACGCCAATTTTCTGGCACAAAGATCACGTTGCAGATCATCTCACGCTGATGGACGTTGATGGCAATCTTGTCACCGCACCAATAGGTACGACGTGGGTATCCCTAGTTCCGGTTGACGGTGGGAAAGTAAAGTTTACGAAAGTTCCTGTGAACTAGCGTCTGTAAGTTCAGCAGTTTCGTCCTGGACTTCAACAGCGACTTCACGCAGGCGAACTTCATGTTCGCGGAAGTGATGCCCGCAAAACTGTAAGGCTGATCCGCCCTCTAGAAAAACTCGAACACGTGCTGCTGCAGCACATCGGTCGCAACGGTCTGCAACTGTGAGCGGTGTTCGGGTAATCGTCGAGTTCATGCGCACCTTCTTTTGTGTATTGTCACTATTCTCGTAATTGTTCCACTCATGTGTGTCATGAACACGCCGAGATGTGAAATTTCACCATCGGCGTATTGCTGGTTTACTTGAGTGTGCCTACCGTTAAAAAATCACTCGAGACCATAGTCTTAAAGAGTTATGGTCGCTAAAAATTCCCCAGCTGCAGCTAAGAAAACCAAGTCAGAGTCTGGTTATTCCGCCTCAGATTTGTCAGTTCTCGAAGGCCTTGATGCAGTACGCAAGCGTCCTGGAATGTACATCGGGTCCACGGATTCTCGTGGACTCATGCATTGTCTCTGGGAGATTATCGATAACTCCGTAGACGAAGCGCTAGCTGGGCATTGCAACCTCATTGAAGTGATTTTGCATTCGGATTCAAGCGCCGAAGTACACGACAACGGCCGAGGTATCCCAGTTGATGTGGAACCAAAAACCAAACTCACTGGTGTTGAAGTCGTTATGACAAAACTCCATGCTGGTGGAAAGTTTGGTGGCGGTTCGTATACGGCATCCGGTGGTCTTCACGGCGTTGGTGCAAGTGTCGTGAATGCGTTGTCTTCGCGTATGGATGTGGCCGTTGATCGTGAAGGATTCACTCACACCATGTCGTTTCGCAGAGGTACGCCTGGCGTTTTTGACGGAGATGACGAAAAGGCTGGTTTCACCAAACAAGGCGGCTTAAAAAAGTCAGGGAAGTCGGCTAAGAAAACGTCAACAGGAACACGTATTCGATTCTGGGCCGACCAACAAATTTTTACACCAGGAGCAACCTTTGCACTGGAAGAAATTCATAATCGCGCACGTCAAACGTCGTTTCTGGTTCCTGGCCTAAAAATAGTTGTAACTGATAAACGTAATAACGAAGCATCTGTTGAATTTCAACACATTGGTGGGATTTCAGAGTTTTGTGAATTCTTGTCTACGGGCACAAGTATCAATCCCGTAATCCGGTTAACAGGTTCTGGTCATTTTCAGGAAACAGTTCCAGTACTTGACGACAAAGGACACATGGTCACCCAGAGTGTTGAGCGTGACATGGGTGTCGACATTGCCTTGTTGTGGAATGACGGGTACGACAGTGCTATCCAGTCATTCGTCAACATCATTGCAACTCCCAAAGGTGGTACGCATGTCACTGGATTTGAACGTGCATTAGTCAAAGTTGTCAATGATCAACTTAAATTGAATCGCTTAGTGAAGCCGGGTGAAGACTCAGTTACTAAGGAAGATGTTCAAGAGGGACTGACGGCGGTGGTAACTGTACGAGTCGCTGAACCGCAATTCGAAGGACAGACTAAAGAAATCTTAGGAACACCTGCGGCTACCGCAATTGTCAACAAAGTTGTGTCTAAGGAACTTGCGGCTTGGCTGACAAATCCACCTCGCGGAGCAAAACCAACAGCTCGAGCATTG